>DATLGW010000226.1:0-5643 GCA_035540315.1 Burkholderiaceae bacterium
ACCTCGCGCAGGTTCAGCGCCTCGGTCTGCCAGTCCGCAGTGCCCGAGGTCACGATTCGCGCCGCCTCGGCCGGTCAGTCGCCGAGCAGCGCGCGGATCTGCGCCAGCAGCTCGCGGTTCGCGAACGGCTTCGTCACGTACGCGTCGGCACCGAGCGCGATGCCTTTGCTGATCTCGACCTCGCGTCCTTTCGCCGTCAGCATCACGATCCGCAGCTGCGACCGGGACGGATTGCCGCGGATGCGCTCGCAGACCTCGTAGCCGCTTGCGCGGGGCAGCATCACGTCGAGCAGCACCAGGTCGGGCGCTTCGCGCTCGATCGCCTGCAGCGCTTCCTCGCCGTCGCGGGCGACCAGCACGCGGTAGCCTTCGCGCTCGAGCAGGTACTCGAGCGACAGCACGATGTTCGGCTCGTCATCGGCGATCAGGATCGTCTTGCTCATCGTGTCGTGCGCTCCCTGCATTGGCCGGCGCGACCGCAGCCGTCGCCGCCGCGTTGCGGGCGAGCGGCAGCATGAACGAGAACGTCGCGCCGCGGCCGAGCTCGCTGTCGACCCACAGCCTGCCGCCCAGATGCTGGATGATCTGCCGGCTGATCGGCAATCCGAGCCCCGTCCCCTGGGGTTTTTCGGTCAGCGTGTCGCCGACCTGGCGGAACTTTCCGAAGATCGTTTCGTGGTGCGCCGGATCGATGCCGATCCCGTTGTCGCGGACGTCGACCCGCAACGCGTCCGGCAGCACCGACAGCGCGATCTCGATCCGGCCGTCGCGCCGGTCGCAGAACTTCGCCGCGTTCGAGATCAGGTTCAGCATCACCTGCATCAGCCGGTCGCGATCGGCCCGGACGCTCGGTACAAACTCCGGCAAATCGAGCGCCAACGCGATCCGGTTCTCGCGCAGCAACTGGCTGGTCGTCGACACCGCATCCTCGATCACCTCGCGCAGGTTCAGCGCCTCGGTCTGCCAGTCCGCAGTGCCCGATTCGAGCTTCGCGAGGTCCAGCACCTGGTTGATCATCCGCGTCAGGCGCTCGCTCTCCTTGACGATGATCGCGATGAATTCGCGCCGCCGCGGCAGGTCGAGCTCGGGGTTCTCGTGCAGGATCTCGGAGAACGCGCGGATCGACGTCAGCGGCGTTCGCAGCTCGTGCGTGACCGTCGAGATGAAATCGTCCTTCATCCGATCGAGCTCCTGCAGTCTCAGGTTCGCCTGCCGCAGCTCGGCGCTGGCTTCCTCCAATTCGCGCGACTTCTGCTCGAGCTGGCGGCTGTACGCGATCACCTGCGATGCCTCGTCGAGCATGTGCAGCACCTCGTCCATCGACAGCGGCTCCTCCTTGACGACCGAGGCCAGCATCACGCGCGCCGACGCGGCGCCGATCGCGCCCGCCAGCAGGTTCTCGGCGAAGTGCATCAGGTCGGCGTCGGGTTCGAGCTCGTCCGGCGAGCGCCGCCCGCGCCGAGCAGCGTACGCGGCGAACGCCTCGTGTGCCCGCCCCGGGCCGAGAAAGCGGCCGATCAGCGTGATCACTTCCTGCACCGACGCGCTGCCGCGCCACAACGCCGAGCCGCGGCTGGCGACTTTGAACACGTCGACGAACAGCAAAGCCTGCGCATGATCGCGGATCCCCTGCGGCCGCAGCAGCGATACCGCGACGTATGCGCCGACGTTGAACAGCATGCTCCAGAACAGCGAATGGCTGATGTCGTCGAGCCCCGTCAGCCCGAACAGCGCCAGCGGCTTGAGCAGCTCGATCCCGAACGGCCCGGTCTCGATCAGAGAGATCGGCAGCCAGCCGGAGCGAACGAACGACGGCAGCAGCAGCGTGTAAGCCCACAGCAGGAAGCCGAGCGACAGTCCCGCCAGCGCGCCCGCATGCGTGCCCTGACGCCAGTACATTCCGCCCAGCATCGCCGGCGCGAACTGCGCGACTGCCGCGAACGAGACCAGTCCGATCGACACCAGCGCGTACGCCTCCCCGGCCGCGCGGTAATACGCGTAGCCGAGCATCATCAGCAGCACGATTGCACCGCGGCGGATCGCCAGCAGCAATCCGGTCAGGTCCGCGCGCTGCGCGAGCGCGAGCGCCTTCCAGCGCAGCAGCACCGGCATCACCAGGTCGTTGCAGATCATCGTCGACAGCGCGATCGTCTCGACGATCACCATGCCGGTGGCCGCCGACAATCCGCCGATGAAGACGAACAGTGCCAGCGCCTCCATCCGGTGCGCCATCGGCAGCGTCAGCACGAAGGTGTCGGCGTCGACGTGGCCGCCCGGGAAGTGCATCAGACCGGCGAACGCGATCGGCAGCACGAAGATGTTGATCGCGAACAGATATGCCGGAAACAGCCAGATCGCCTTCCACAGGTGGTTCTCGTTGACGTTCTCGACGACGCTGATCTGGAACTGCCGCGGCAGGAACAGGATCGACAGCATCGACAGCAAGATCAGCGACACCCAGGATCCGTAGGTGCCGGCCGGGCCGCCGAGCGTCAGCAGCTGCGACACGTCGGGAAGCGCCCGGGCCCGGTCGAACACGTCGGCAAAGCCGTGGTACAGCCAGAACGTCACGAAGATGCCGACGGCGACGAACGCGAGCAGCTTGACCAGCGACTCGAACGCGATCGCCGCCACCATGCCCTCGTGCCGCTCGGTCGCCTCCAGATGACGGGTGCCGAACAGGATCGTGAACGCGGCCAGCAGCAGCGCCACGTACAGCGCGGTGTCCTGCAGGATGTGCACGGTGCGCAGCTTGGCCGGCATCACGATGTCCGGATACTGCAGCAGGATCAGGAAGCTGTTGGATACCGCCTTGAGCTGCAGCGCGATGTACGGAATGATCCCGATCACCGCGATCACGGTGACGAGCCCCCCGAGCAGACCGCTCTTGCCGTAGCGGGCGGCGATGAAGTCCGCGATCGACGTGATCCGATTCGCCTTGCTGATGCGGATCATCTTGCGCAGCACCAGCCAGAACAGCGCCGCCATCAGCGTGGGGCCCAGATAGATCGGCAGGAATCCGACGCCGCTGGCCGCCGCGCGCCCGACGCTGCCGTAGAACGTCCACGACGTGGCGTAGACCGCCATCGACAGCGCGTAGATGTAGGGATTCGCGATGATCGAACGGCCGGCGTCGGCGCGCTTGTCGCCGTAATACGCAATCGCGAACAGAACACCCAGGTAGGCGAACGACGTGACCAGGATCAGACCGCCGTGCAGCACGATTCGCCCTCGCGGTCAGCCCGGCCACTCGACGACGACGACCATCGCCGCGATCAGCGCGAACCAGGCGCCGAACAGGTAGGCGTAGAGAATCGGGATGCCGAAGACGACGCCGGCCGTGTTGAACAACGACAGCAGCGGATAGCTGAAAAGCAGCCAGCCCAGCACGAACAGCGCCACCAGTCGCTGGGCGCGCACTGCTCGGTTGGGCATCGGTCCCCCGCTCGCCGGCCGTCGTTGCGGCGATTATAGGGAAGCCGAGCACGCCCTGGTACGGTCGATCAGCCGGCGCCGAACGCCGCTTCGAACCGCTCGATGAAGCGCGACAGCTCGCCGGCCGGAAGATGGTTGATACCGGCGGCCGCTTCGCGCCCGCCGCCGGTGTCGAATTGCCGCACCAGCGCGAGCGCGCCGCGCATCGTCGCGACCGGCGCGCGCACGCTGACGGTGTAGCCGCCGCGGTCGTTGGGCGTCAGCACCGCGTGCGCTCGGCGCGGGTTCTCGCTGGCGAGCCGATTGCCGAGCGCGCCGCGCACGCGCCGCGCCCATGCGGCGTCAGGCAGCACGAACGCCGCGGCGGACGCGGTCGCGTGGCTGGCGGCGACCGTCGCCGCCAGCGCCAGGTCCTGCAGGCGCCCGTCCCGCAGCTGCGCGAACACCGGCTCGCTCGCGACGAACCGCAACGGGTCGTCATGGCGCTGCAGCGCCCGATACAGGTCGGCCGGATGCACGCGCAGATCCTGCTCGCGGTCGCCGTACGCGTTGTAGTTCAGCGCCTCACCGAGCATGCGCAGCGCATCGCGTTGCGCTTGCGGCAACGCCAGCCGATCGGCTGCGCGGTCGGCCGCCGCGATCAGGTTGTCGCCGTAGGCGCCGACGATCGCCCAGCTCCGGTAGCGCCCGCCCAGCGTGCGGTCGACGATCAGCGACGTGCAGGTGTCGGGGGTGGTGTCGATCGTCGCGTCCAATCCGGGGTGGGACGGCACCGATCCGGCATCGTGGTGGTCGACGTAGCGGATCCGCGCGCCGCGAGCGAGCAGCCGCTCGAGCGCCGCCCGGTTCGCCGCCAGCGACACGTCGAGCACGGTCACCTGGTCGCCGGCAGCGGCATCGACCCGCTCGAGCAGCGCGATGTCGCGCTTGACCCCGGTGACGAGAATCGCGTCGCGCGGCTGCGCAAGCCGCAGCTGATGCAGCGCGCACAACCCGTCGGCGTCGCCGTTGAAGACGTCGAAGTTCATTGTCGCCGCTTTCCGCCCGCAGGCGCGGCATCGTCGGTGTCGCAGGCGATCGTGTTCTCCGACTCTTCGGCCCGCAGCGGTTCGCGTTCGCGAAGCTGCCGCTCGAGCACGCGCAGATCGGCATCCGATGCGTCGGTGCCGCCGGCATGGCGGGCGGCGACGCGCCGGCGCAGCGTCGGCTCCGATGCGACGACGTCGAGGATCGCGAACGCCGCGCCACGGCGCGCGGCGAGCGCCCGAAACGGCTCGCGCTGCTCGAAGCGCAGGAATGCCGCGTCGACGATCGTGTCGTACCCGGCCGCGAGCGACGCTTCGGCCAACGCGGCCAACCGGTCGTAGGTCCGCTGCCCCGCTTCGGCCGAATACAGCGCACCGTGCGCGCCGCGGCGATCGGCCGCCCGCAGGCCGTGCAGCCGCTTGCGCTCGACATCCGAGCGGATCCGGATCCCCCCGAGCGCCTGCGCCAGCGCGGCGGCCTGCGTCGATTTGCCGCTGCCCGACAGCCCGTGCAGGATCACCAGCGCCGGCGGCAGCGGTGCCGTGGCCGCAGCCAATCGCAGGTGCGCGCGGCAGTCGGCGAGCGCGGCGTCGTGCGCGGCCGTATCGCCGTCGGCCGCGCACTGGTCGGCGCGGATCGCCGCCACCTTCGCGCGCACCATCGCCCGGTACTCGATGTACAGCGGCAGCAGCGGCAGACCCTCGTAATCGCCGGTCCGCTCGAGATAGCCGTTGACCAGCCGCGCTGCCAGGTCGGGCCGGCCCCGGTGCTGCAGATCCATGGCCGCGAACGCCAGATCGCTGAGCACGTCGATCCAGCGCAGCGACTCGTCGAACGTGATCCGGTCGAACGGCGTGACCTCGCCGTCGACGAGCGCGACGTTGCCCAGGTGCAGGTCGCCGTGGCAATCGCGGACGAACCCGTCGCGCTTGCGCCGCTGCAGCACCGGCGCGAGCGCGGTCGAGCGGCTCCCGAGCCGGCTCGACAGTCGCCGCAGCAGCACGCGATCGGAGGGCACCTGCAGCCGCGCAGCGAGGTCGGCGACGTTGTCGCTGAACTGCCGCTGCACCAGCGGCGCCTCGCCTGCCGGCGCCTCGGCCGGGGCGACCGGTGCTTCGACATGGAATTGCGCGACGACCGCAGCCAGCCGGTCGATCCGGTCCACGGGCAGCACCCCCTGTC
>DATLGW010000227.1:0-4158 GCA_035540315.1 Burkholderiaceae bacterium
GTCCAGGCTCATTCCGAGCTCGTCGCCGAGCTTTTTCAGCGCCGGCAGCTGCACCGCCATCTCCATGATCGAATCGATCGCCTGGTTCACCGCCGGCTTCTGGCCGCCGCCGCCACCGTAGGCGCTGCTGCCCAGCCCGGAAATCTGGTGGATCCGGATCGAATCGATCTTCTCGGCCGGCTTGACCATCTCGGCGACGACGCGCGGCAACGCGTCGAGCCGCGCCAGGTCGAGCTTCATCGACACGATCGCGTGATCCATCGCATTCTCCGAATCGATGATCGCGCGGCGACCTTCGGCCTCGGCGAGCAGATCCTGCTTCTTCGCTGCCGCGCGCATCTGCATCGCGTCGGCATCGCCCTTGGCTTCCTCGACCCGGGCGCGGGCCCGGTCGACCGCCGCGTCGCGCTCGGCCGCCGCCATCGTCCGCATCCGGTTGCCGGCGATGTCGGTCTCCTGGCGCGCGGCCAGCAGCGCGATTTCGCGGCGCCGCTCGGCCTCGGCGACCTGCTTGACGGTCGCAAGCTGCTCGGTCGCGCGGATCGCCTCGGCGCGCGCGGCATCGGCCGCGGCGCGCGCGCGGCTCTCCTGCTGCGACTTCGCGGCCAGCGCGATCATCCGCTCCTGGTTCGCGAGCTCGACGTCGCGCTCTCGCGCGATCTCGGCTTCGCGCAACTCGCGCTCCTTGGCGATCTCGGCCTCGCGAATCGCGCGCTCGCGGGCGATGTCGGCCGCCCGCACCTGCTGCTCCATCGAGATCCGCGCGCGCGCCGACTCGAGCTCGGCGTCGGCCTTGCGCTTGACGACCTCCGCGAGCTGCGCGGCTTTCAGCGTCTCGATCTGCTGCACCTGCGCGATCTCGGCCTGCTGCTCCTCGAGCTCGATCTGCAGCTTGCGGCGGGTGGCCTCCATCGCGGCGCGGCGGACCGACACGTCGGCGTCGGCGTCGATCTCGGCGCGCTCCTTCTTCGATTTCGCGATGACCTCGGCCAGCTTGCGCATGCCGACTGCGTTGAACGCGTTGTTCTCGTCGAGCGCCTTGAACGGCGTCTGGTCGAGCGCCGTCAGCGACACCGTGTCGAGCTCCAGCCCGTTGCGCGCGAGCGACTCGGCGAGCCCGTCGCGGACCTCGGAAACGAAGGCGCCACGGTTCTCGTGCAGCTCGTCCATCGTGTAGCGCGCGGCCACCGAACGCAGCGCATCGACCAGCTTGCCCTCGATCAGCTGGCGCAGCTTGTCGGGATCGAACGTCCGGTTGCCCAGCGTCTGCGCGGCACGCGCGACGCCTTCCTCGGTCGGAATCACCGACACGTAGAACTCCGCGCCGACGTCCACGCGCAGCCGGTCCTTCGTGATCAGCGACGCGTCTGCCGCCCGGCGCACCTCGAGCCGCAGCGTCTGCATGTTCACGCGCGAGACCTCGTGGAAGTAGGGGATCGCGATCGTGCCGCCGTCCATCACGATCCGGCGCCCGCCGACGCCGGTCTTCACGAGGCTGACCTCGCGCGTCCCGCGTTCGTAGAAGCGCGCGGCGACGACCACGACGATCGCCGCGGCGACGAGCAGCAGCAACAGCCAACCGAGCCAAGTCATCTTTCGTCCCCTCGTTTCGCTCAAAGCCCGTGCAGGTTGCACAGCAAATGCGACGACATCCCGCCGTCGACCGGGATGTTCGTGCCGCGGATCCAGCCGCTCATGTCCGACAGCAGGAAAGCGACCACCGGCGCGATGTCGGACGGGCGCCCGGGCCGATCCATCACCCGCATGTCCTCCTCGGCGCGCGCGCCCAGCGTCGCAATGAAATCCTTCAGGATCGGGGTGTCGACGGGGCCGGGGCTGACCGCGTTCATCCGGATCCCGCGGTCGCGCCAGGTCCAGCGGTTCGCCATCGTCCACGCGATCAGCGCTTCCTTCGTGAAGAAGTACGAGCGCCCGCCCTCGTTGCCGACGCCGTGCGTGCCGATGAAGTCGGCGACGTCGTCGAAGTCCAGCTCCTGGCTGGCGCGGATCGCGTCGATCGACTGCGGCCAGCCGAAGCCGGCGAGCGACGCGAGGTTCACGATCGACGCGCCGTCGGCGAGCTTGCCGATCATCTGCTCGGTGAAGTACTTCAGACCGACCAGGTTGACCTTCAGCACCAGCTCGGCCGGCGCGGTCGGCGGCAGGCCGGCGACGTTCGCGACGCCGTCGGCGCCCGCGGGCAGCGCCTTGACCAGCGCGCGGATCGTCTGCCGATCCGACAGATCCGCCCGGTACAGCTCGTCGACGTGCTCTGTCGTCATGTTGCGGTCGACGCCGATCACGTCGCCGCCGAGCGCCTTGATCAGCCGCGCGGTCTCCAGTCCGATGCCGGACGCGCAGCCGGTCACGATGATCGTCTTGCCTTCGAGCATCCGGGGCATGTCGTCCTCGCGATGCGCAAGCCGGCTGTCAGAACATCGGCGGGAACGTCCGCCCGCCGCGCTCGATCGTGATCCATCGGGTCTCGGTGAACGTCTCGGTCGCCCAGCGTCCGCCGTGCCTTCCGACCCCCGATGCCTTCGACCCGCCGAACGGCGCGTGCGGCTCGTCGTTGACCGACGAGCAGTTGATGTGGCACATGCCGGTCTCGAGTTGCTGCGCGATCCGCAGGCCCCGGTGCTCGTCGCGGGTGATCACGCCCGACGACAGCCCGTATTCGGTGTCGTTCGCGATCGCGACCGCCTCGTCGTCGGTGCGAAACGGGATCACCGGCACGACCGGACCGAACGTCTCCTCCTGGTAAAGCGACATCTCGGGCGTGACGCCGACGACGATCGTCGGCTCGACGAAGCGGCCCCGGACGCCGCCGCCGAGCACGACGCGCGCGCCCTTGGCGACCGCGTCGTCGATCTGCGACTTGACCTTCGCCGCCTGCTTGTCGTTGATCAGCGGTCCGATCACCGCCGACTTGTCCTTGCTCGGATCGCCGACCTTGAGCTTCGCCGCGCGCTCGACGAATCGGCGCAGGAACGGCTCGTACACCGGCTCCTGCACCAGGATCTTCTCGACCGACATGCAGATCTGGCCCTGATGCATGAAGCTGCCGAAGTTCGCCGCGGCGGTCGCCCGTTCGAGATCGGCATCGTCGCAGACGATCAGCGCATCCTTGCCGCCGAGTTCGACGCAGCACTTCTTCAGGTGCGCGCCGGCCTTCGCGGCAATCTGCCGGCCGACCGGCGTCGAGCCGGTGAACGAGATCCCCTTGACCCGGGGATTCTCGATCAGCTCGTCGCCGACCGCGGCGACGTTGTCGCGCGAGCAGGTGACCACGTTCAGCACGCCGGGCGGCACGCCGGCCTGCTCGAAGATCTCGGCGAACAGCAGGCCGCCCAGGTACGGCGTCTCCTCCGACGGCTTGAGCACGACGGTGTTGCCGGCCGCGATCGCGAATGCGATGCCGCGCGCGGTCAGGATCACCGGAAAGTTCCAGGGGCTGATCACCGACACCACGCCGACCGGGCGGCGGATCGCCATCGACAGCTTCCCGTATTCGGACGGGATCACTTCGCCGATCGCCGCATAGTTCGACGCTGCCGCCGCATGAAAGACTTCCGGCACGTAGCCGGACTCGAACATTCCCTTGCCGAACCAGCCGCCGCCTTCGCACTGGATCGCTTCGACGATCTCCATCTTGCGCTTCTCGAACACGTCGGCGACGGCGAGCATGTAGTGCGAGCGCTTCGAGAACGGCAAGGCCGACCAGCCTGCGAACGCCGCGTGCGCGGCTTCGATCGCCGCACGCGTCTCGCGCACGCCGCCGTCGGGCACCTCGGCCCACACGCTGTCGTCGGCCGGGTTCAGATCACGGAACGTGCGGCCGGTCGAAACCCAGCGGCCGCCGATCGACAAACCTTCGAACACCCTGGCCACGTCATTCTCCCTTCACACGGACCAGCTCGCCGGTGGGCGAGCGGCGATAAACCTCGATGCCCGGTTTGCGCCAGACCTCGATTCGCGGCAGCGGGCCATCGTCGCCGCGGCCCGCGCCGCCGGATTCGCCGCGCGGCGCGGCGCGCTGCTTCAATGCGTCGGCGCCGCTTCGGGCGCCGTCGTTCGAGCGCGGATCCGGATCGGTTGCGCGTGCAGGCGCCGGCGCGCTGCGGGCGCGCCGCGCCGCGGCCTCGATCTCGGCGAGCG
>DATLGW010000228.1:0-1603 GCA_035540315.1 Burkholderiaceae bacterium
CGGTGCGGCACGCGGCACGGTCGCAGCGGCCGCGGCGGCCGGCTCGGGCTGCGGCGCCTCGCGTCCGGCGGCTGCGGCCGATGCGCGGTAGCGCCGATCGCCGATCGCGAATGCCGCACCCAGCGCCATCAGCACGGTGCCGCCCCAGATCCAGTTGACGAACGGCTTGAGCCACGCGCGAACGGTCCAGCGCCCGTCGGGCAGCGGCTCGCCGAGCGCGACGTAGACGTCGCGGGTGATGCCCGAGCGCACCGCGGCCTCGGTCATGATCTGCTCGGACACCGGGTACGAACGCTTCTCGGGCCGCAGCGTGAACGCGTGACGTCCGTTGCGCCAGACCTCGACCTCGCCGCGCACCGCGACGTAATTCGGCCCTTGCACCTCGGACAGCCCGGCCAGCCGCAACCGGTAGTCGCCGAGCTCGAGCGTTTCCCCCGGCGCGAGCGCGACGTCGACTTCGCGCTCGAACGTGTTGACCGCCGCCACGCCGATCACGAAAACGCCGACGCCGATGTGCGCGAGCATCATGCCGTACCAGCTGCCGGGCAGCGACCGGATCCGCTGCAGCAGCGGCGTTCGCATCTGCCGCAGCCGTTCGACCCATGCGGCGAGCGTCGCGGCGATCACCCAGATGCCGAGGAAGATGCCGATCGCGAACATCACTGCGCCCAGCATCGTGCCGCCGCTGCCGAAGCGGCCCGAACCGATCGCGATCGCCAGCGTCGCGGCGACGGTCACGCCGAACGCCCACTTCAGCCGCGCTGCCAGGTCCGGCACCGGCGCGTCCCGCCACCGCGCGAGCGGGCCGATCGCCATCAGGAACACCGCCGGCGCGGTCAGCGGAAAGAACACCGCGTCGAAGTACGGCGGGCCGACCGAGATCTTGGCGCCGCCCAGCGTATCGAGCACCAGCGGATACAGCGTGCCGATCAGCACCGCTGCCGCGGCCGTCGTCATCAGCACGTTGTTCGCGAGCAGGTACGACTCGCGCGAACTGGTCCTGAACTCCACCGGCGCGACGTTGCCGGTGATACCGGGGCCGCGCAGCGCGAACAGCGCGAGCGACCCGCCGACGACGATCAGCAGGAACACGAGGATGAAGACGCCGCGGGTCGGATCGGTCGCGAATGCATGCACCGACGTCAACACGCCCGAGCGCACCAGGAACGTGCCGAGCAGGCTCAGGCTGAACGCCGCGATCGCGAGCAGCAGCGTCCACGCCTTGAACGCGCCGCGCCGCTCGGTGACGATCAGCGAATGAACCAGCGCGGTGCCGACCAGCCACGGCATGAACGACGCGTTCTCGACCGGGTCCCAGAACCACCAGCCGCCCCAGCCGAGCTCGTTGTACGCCCACCAGCTGCCGATCGAGATCCCCAACGTCAGGAAGCCCCACGCAGCCAGCGTCCACGGGCGGGTCCAGCGCGTCCACGCCGAATCGACGCGCCCGCCGAGCATCGCGGCGATCGCGAAAGCGAACGCGACCGAGAAGCCGACATAGCCCATGTACAGCATCGGCGGATGGATGATCATCCCCGGATCCTGCAGCAGCGGGTTCAGGTCGCGCCCGTCGGCGGGCGCCGGGAACGTGCGCAGGAACGGG
>DATLGW010000229.1:0-1769 GCA_035540315.1 Burkholderiaceae bacterium
TCCGGTATCAGCACGGGACCGAACACTGCCGCGACGCCGAGCGTGACGCTCGCGTCGGCGACGGCGGCGATCTGGTCCAGCTCCGCGCGGGCGCGGGCCAGCTCGACGTGCACCGCGCGCGCATGCGCGAGGAACGATCTCCCGGCTGGCGTCAGCGTGACGCCGCGCGAGGTGCGGTGCATCAGCGTCGAGCCGAGCTCCTCCTCGAGCAGCCGCACGCTCTTCGTCAGCCCCGGCTGCGAGACGCCGAGCTTTCTCGATGCTGCACGGATGCTGCCGGCGTCGAAGACGGCCACGAAGTCCCGGAGCTGGTTCAGGCGCACCGATAACCCCCGGCTATAGGGCAAGCGATCGCGCCATCTTACGCACGCCGCCCGACTCGTGCTCAACTGCCGCCAGCACATGCTCGGGTACTGAACGATGAGCCGGCTGATCCGCGTTGCTGCCGTTGCGATCGCGTGCGCCTGGACCGCAGTGGCCTGGGTGCGGCCGCCGATTGCGGCCTCGTTCCCGGCGAAGCCGGTGCGGTTGATCTCCGGCGCGCCGCCGGGGACTCCGGCCGACGTCGCCGCGCGCGCGATCAGCGATGCGCTCGCCGCAGAGCTGGGGCAGCCGGTCGTCGTCGAGAACCGCCCGGGTGCGATCAACACGATTGCGATGGCCGCAGTCGCCGGCGCGCCGCCGGATGGGCATGTGCTCGGGTTGTTCGGCATGGTGTCGACGCTCGCGCCGAACCTGCTGCCGAGCCTGCCGTACGACACGCGGCGCGATCTGGTCCCGGTCGCGCAGCTGAGCTGGGTCGCGAACGTGCTGGTGCTGCGCGCCGACGCCCGGATCGGGTCGGTCGCGGAGCTGATCGATTACGCGCGCGCGAACCCCGGGCGGCTCAGCTATGCGTCGGGCGGCAACGGCACTCCGGCGCACGTGACTGCCGAGCTGTTCAAGCAGACGGCCGGCGTCGACCTGCTGCACGTCCCGTTCAAGGGTGCGGTCGCGGGCGTGACGGCGGTGATCGGCGGCCATGTCGACTTGATGTTCGCGACCGCGCCGGCGGTCGCCGCGCACGTCAGGGATCGGCGGCTGAAAGCGATCGCTACGACTGCGCCCGCGCGACTGCCGGGGCTGCCGGACGTGGCGACGATGGCCGAGCTCGGCTATCCGGGGCTGACGGTGCGGGACTGGAACGGCGTCGTGGCGCCGGCCGGCACGCCCCCGGCCGTGGTGTCGAGGCTCGCGGCGGCGGTCCAGAACGTGCTCGCCCAGGAATCGGTCCGGGAGCGGTTGCGCGCGGTCGGACTCGAGGCCGCGCAAGCGTGGGGCCCCGACGAGTTCCGCCGGCTGATCGACTCCGAGCTCGATCGCTGGGCAGCGCTCGTTCGACGCGCGGGAATCCGTGCCGATTGAAGCTGCGCGAAGCTCGCCCGGTGCCGATCGCGGCAGCCGCTTCGCGCCGCGCCGCGGCTGCGTCGGCGCGTGCGCGCTGGCCGCCGCCGCGGGTTTCGTCGCGCTGCTGTGGTGGCTCGTGAACCGGTTCGCGCCGTTCTGATCAGCGTCGCCGCAGGAACCCGTCGAGCCGCTCGACCCCGTCGAGCAGCGCTGCCGCCGGGCGCGCGATGCACCAGCGCAGCCAGCCTTCGGCTTCCGGTCCGAACGCGATTCCCGGCGCGAGCCCCAGCCGTGCGCGGGCGACCAGCGCCTTTGCGAGCGACAAGCTGTCGCGCTCGCCGTCGATTCGCAGCAGCACGTACATCGCGCCGTCGGGCGCGACC
>DATLGW010000230.1:0-2599 GCA_035540315.1 Burkholderiaceae bacterium
CTGTTGAACTCGATCACGTTGACCCGGTCGCCGTCGTTCAGCCGCGCCAGCCCGGCGAGCAGCGCGCGCCGCGCCTGCTCGATCGACGTGCCGGCCATCGAACCGGACGTGTCGATGACGAACGTCGTTTCGCGCGGCGGCTGCCCGGCGCGTGCCGGCGCGCCGGCGGGCGGCGCCAGGACCAGCAGTCCGTAGTGGCGGCCGTCGCGCGACTCGATCCGCAGCGCCGCCTGCGGTTCGGCCGCCCGGGGTGCCCACTCGAGCTCGAAGTCGCGGTCGGCGACTTCGACGTCGGCGAGCGACACGCGGTAGCCGCCGTCGGACAACGGCTGCGCGACGACCCGATGCGTCGCCGACGTCGGCGGCGTGATCGGCACGCCGGCATCGAGCTCGATGTCGAGCCGAAGCGGATTCAGCGGTGTCTCGCCCGCGGCCAGAACCGGCGCGTGCACGCCGAGGTCGGGATCGCTGAAGATCCGGGGCGCCGGCGCGTTCGCGGGCAGCGCGCGAGTCCCGTCGAACGGCAGCGCCACCGGCAGCGCAAGCGCCCGCGGCGGGTCGTCCGGGTGCGCGGGCGCGCGCAGCTGCGCATCGGGCGCGGGGTCGTATCGCGGCGCGACCACCGTCGGAAAACGCAGCCGCCAGTGCCCGTCGCGCAGTGCGAGCGCCTGCTGGTAGTCGAGCTCGACGACGATCGCCGAGCGCGGCGCGACGTTCGCGACCCGGACCGAGAACACGTTCGGACGTTGCTGCTCGAGCAGCGTGCTCGCGCGCCCCTGCGTGCGCGCGGCATCATGCTCGCGCTGCGCCTGCGCGCGCGGCCGCACGACGCCTTCGAGCGCGCGGTCGCCGATCCGCATCCGCAGCCCGTCGACCGCGCTGTCGTCGGGCAGCGGAAACAGGTACACGCCTTCGAGCCAATCGCCGCCGGGATTCATGAAGCGCTGGCGCACGCGCGCCCGCACCGTGACGCCGGTCACCTGCAATGCGACCTCGGTCGCCTGCAGCGGCGCCTCGACCAGGCCGTGGTGCGTCTGGAACAGCAGCCGCGGCCGTGACGGCCCGTCCTGCGCCGGCGCCGGCGACTTCGCAGCGGCATGTGCGCTGGCGCTGACCACCAGCACCAGCGCGGCCAGCGCCAGCGACACCGCGACCGCGAGTCCGGCCATGTAGCCGACCAGCACGACCCACTCGAGCCATGCGGCGCCGCGCAGCGGCGGCCACACCGAGCGCTCGGCGCGGCCGGCGTCGATCGATTCATACGAGCTCACGAAGCGTCCTCCCCACGACGATGCGACGGCGGCTGCCGCCGGTGCACCGATTGCAGCGCCGGCGCGGGGACGAGCTCCGGCGGCGCAGGGGCGCTGCGGTGATCGATTGGGGCAAAGCCGTGACAGCGGTCACGCCGGGCCGCCGCGCCGCGGCGGGCGCGCGCCGCATTCGCTATAGTGGGCGCCGATGCCACGCCGTATCGCACTGATCGAGGACGAGCCCGCGATCCGCGCCAACCTCGCCGACGCGCTGGCCCGCCACGGCTTCGAGGTGCTCGAGTTCGCCGCCCGTGCGCAGGCCGAAGCGGGGCTGTCGGCGCGGCTACCCGATCTGGCGATCGTCGACATCGGTCTGGGCGACGAACCCGAGGGCGGCTTCGAGCTCGCGCGCTGGCTGCGGCAGCGCTCGGCGACGCTGCCGATCCTGATCCTGTCGGCACGCGATTCCGACATCGACGTCGTATCGGGGCTGCGGCTCGGCGCCGACGACTACGCGGGAAAGAACATCAGCCTGCCGCACCTGCTGGCGCGGGTGATGGCGCTGCTGCGCCGGGCCGAAGCGGCCGGCCGCCCGGCACCGCAGGACGCGACGCTGGTGCGCGGCGCGCTGCAGATGGACCCCGACCGGTTCGTCGCGAGCTGGCGCGGCGAGCCGGTCGATCTGACCGTGACCGAGTTCTGGATGCTGTACGCGCTGGCCCGCCACCCGGGGCACGTCAAGGATCGGGACGCGCTGATGCGCGAGGCGAACATGGTCGTCGACGATCACACGATCACGTCGTACGTGAAGCGGATCCGGCGCAAGCTGGCCGCGATCGACCCAGAGTTCGCTGCGATCGAGACCGTGTACGGCCTGGGCTATCGGTTCGTCGCCTGAGGCCGTGACCGCTGCCGCCCCGCCCGTCGCCGCGCGCACGAGGATGCTGCCGCGCATCGGACTGCGGCTGACGTTGCTGGTGGCGCTGCTGCCGCTGGCGCTGTTGCCGTGGATCGGGCTGCGCTTCGTCGAGCAGATGGCGCAGCTCGCGCGCGACGAGCGCGCCGAAAGCCTGGCGGCGGCCGCACGCGGGGTCGCCGCGACGCTGCAACTGCATCCCGAGCTGTTTCGCGACGTCGCCCGCCGCGAGCCGACGGCGCCCGGCGCCACGCCGGTGGCGCCGGACACGTTTGCGGCGCCGCCGGCGCATCCGGCAGCGGTTGCCGAGGAATGGCTGTACGCGGTGCGCCACGAGCTGCGCGATGCGCGCCCGCCGCTCGCGGGCGCCGCGACCGTGACGGCCCGGATCGCGCTGGCGCGCGCGCAGGAGGATCCGGGCGCGCTGTATCTG
>DATLGW010000231.1:0-6812 GCA_035540315.1 Burkholderiaceae bacterium
GCCACCAGCACGCCGCCACCGCGCTCGCCGTGACCGCCAGCACCGTGAGCCGATAGTACGAGTAGATGAAATCGCCGATGAACAACTGCCCGCGAAGTTCGCGGGCAGTTGTTCATCGGCGATTTCATCTACTCGTACTATCGGCTCACGGTGCTGGCGGTCACGGCGAGCGCGGTGGCGGCGTGCTGGTGGCTGCTGCATCGCACCCCGTTCGGGATGATCGTCCGCGCCGGCACCCGCGATCCCGAAATGGTGCGTGCGATGGGAATCTCGCTGCGTCCGGCGCTGAGCGCGATATTCGCGCTGGGCGTGGCGCTCGCGGGGCTCGCCGGCGTGATGGCTGCGCCGCTGGCGGGCATCCAGCCCGCGATGGGCACCGAGATCCTGACTGCCGCGTTCGTGGTCGTCGTGATCGGCGGGCTCGGCAGCTTCTGGGGCGTGGTCTACGCCGGACTGCTCGTCGGGGTCGTCCGGGGCGTGACGGTGGTCTTCTATCCGCCGGCCGCCGAAGCGTCGATGTACATCCTGATGGCGCTGATCCTGCTCGTGCGCCCGCGCGGCCTGATGGGCGAGCGCTTCGAGAAATTCGAATGAGCCGCCGCGGCGAGCTGATCGACTCGGCTTCGAGCGCCGATTCCGCGGCGTCGCCCGCCTCCGAACGCGCCGCCGGTGCGCGTCGGGTGCTCGGCGGGCTGCGGCATCCGCTGCTGGTCAGCGCAGTCGCGCTCGCCGTGCTGCCGTTCGTTGCGCACGCAATCGGGTTCACGTATGGAATTGCGACCGAGATCGCGCTGTTCGCGCTCGCCGCAGCCGGGCTGAACTTGCTGCTCGGCTACACCGGGCTGCTTTCGTTCGGCCACGGGCTGTTCTTCGGCTTTGCCGCGTACGCGGCCGCGCTGTCGCAGATCCACTGGTTCAAGGGGAGCCTGCTCGCGCCGCTGGCATTCGGCGTCGCGTCGACGGCAGTGCTCGGCATTGCAATCGGCTTTCTGGTCCTGCGGCGCCGCGGCGTGTACTTTTCCCTGCTGACGCTGGCGTTCACCGCGCTCGGCTTCGCGATCGCGTTCCGCTGGACCAACCTCACCGGCGGGGAGTCGGGGCTGCGCGGGATCACCCGCGCGCCCGTGTTCGGCATCGACGTCGATCATCCGCTCGCGTTCTACTATTTCTGCGCGGCGATCGTGTTCGCGGTCGCTTGCGTGCTGTGGCGCATCGTCAATTCGCCTTTCGGCGCGGTGCTGGTCGCGATCCGGGAGCGCGAGCAGCGTGCAGGATTCGTCGGCTACCCGGTGCGCCGCTATCGGCTCGCCGCGTTCGTGATCTCGACCGCCGTGATGGGCGTCGCCGGCAGCCTGTTCACGTTCCTGAAGCTTTTCGCCGCGGCCGACCCGGTGCACCCCCAGTTCTCCGGCGAGATCCTGGCCATGGCGATCATCGGCGGCACCCGCAGCTTCATGGGGCCGCCGCTGGGCGCGGCGTTTTTCATCCTGTTTCGCGAGGTGCTCTCCAGCTACACCGCATCGTGGCTGTTCTGGTTCGGTCTGCTGTTCATGGCGTTCATCCTGTTCTCGCCGACCGGCCTGGTCGGGCTGTGGCAGCGTGCGACCGCGCCGTTCCGCCGGCACGCCGAGACCCTCGCCGCAATGGCTTCGCGCGTGAAGCCGGCGCCTGCGGCCGAAGTGCCGCCGTGGCTGCCGCACGCCGACCCGCCCCTGCCCGGCACGGTGCTGCTGTCGGCGAACGGCGTCAGCAAGCGCTTCGACGATTTCGTCGCCGTCGATCAGGTCCGCATCGAGCTCGCGCACGCGCGTCTGCATGCGCTGATCGGCCCCAACGGCGCGGGCAAGACCACGCTGTTCAACCTGCTGTCGGGGATGTATCCCCCCGACGGCGGACGGCTCGCCTATCGGGGCGAACCGCTCGGGCCGCTCGGTCCCGAACGCTTCGCGGCCCTCGGCATTGCCCGCTCGTTCCAGATCACGAACCTGTTTCCGTCGCTGACGGTTCGCGAGAACCTGCGGCTCGCAGTGCAGGCGCGCTCGCCGCAGCGTTTCGCGCTGATGCGCCGCAAGGAATCGCTCGACGCCGTGAACGAGCAAACGCGCTCGCTGATCCGCTACCTCGGGCTCGAGGGTGTCGAGGAAGCGCCGGTGTCGAGCCTTTCGTACGGCGGCCAGCGGCTGCTCGAGATCGGCGTGGCGCTGGCGACGCGACCGCGACTGCTGCTGCTCGACGAGCCGCTGGCGGGGCTCGCCGCAGCCGAACGCGAGCGCATCGTCGGCATGATCCGCCAGCTGTCGCGGCACATGGGCGTGCTGCTGGTGGAGCACGACATCGATCGGGTGTTCGGCTTCGCGCAGCGAATCACTGCGATGGCCAACGGCGTCGTGCTGGTCGAAGGCGATGCAGCCGCAGTCCAGGCCGATCGCCAGGTGCAGGAGGTTTACCTCGGCAGCGGCCGCAAGATCGTCACCGCCACGCGCAGTGCCGTGCAAGCCGGCGACGTGCTGCTCGAGCTGGACGGCGTGAACACGTATTACGGCAAGAGCCACGTGCTGCACGACATCACGCTGCAGGTGCGGGCGAACCAGGTCACGGCGCTGCTCGGGCGCAACGGTGCCGGCAAATCGTCGGTGATCAAGACCGTGATGGGACTGGTCGCGCCGGCCAGCGGCACGATCCGATTCGCAGGCGCGTCGATCGCCGCCCAGGCGCCCGAGCGGATTGCACGCGCCGGAATCGGGCTGGTGCCGCAGGGGCGGCGGCTGTTCCCCGGCCTGACGGTGGCCGAGAACCTGCGTCTCGGCGGGCTGGCGCGGCGGCGCGGCGCCGGCGTGCACTGGGACGCCGAACGTATCGGCGCCTACTTTCCTCGCCTTCGCGACAAGATGAACGTCAAGGCCGACCTGCTGTCGGGCGGCGAGCAGCAGATGGTCGCGATCGCACGCGCGCTGTCGGGCAACGTGCGGCTGCTGATGCTCGACGAGCCGTTCGAGGGACTGGCGCCCGCCGTGGTCGAGGAGGTTTTTCGCTCGCTCGACCAGCTGCGCTCCGAGATCGCGATCTTCATCGTCGAGCACGACCTCGACCTCGTGCTCGCGCTGGCCGACCATGCGTACGTGCTCGACCGCGGGCGCGTGTCGCACCAGGGACCGGCCGAGCCGTTGCTGACCGATCTGGATTTCCGCCGGCGCGTGCTGTGGCTGTAGCTTGCGCCATTCGACAACCAGCCGTTCCCGCCGCACGGCAACAGGGGGCCCGCTCGCAATGGATACTTCGGCAATCGGACTTCGCGTTCTGGTCACGGCCGGCGCTGCCGGCATCGGACGCGCGATCGCGCAGACGTTCGCACAGCACGGCGCTGCCGTGCATGTGTGCGACATCGATTCCGCAGCGTTGGAGAAGCTTGCCGTCGAGTCGCCGAAGATCACGCGCACGCTGGCCGATGTCGCGCGGCTCGACCACGTCGAGGGGCTGTTCGAAGACGTCGTCCGCGTGCTCGGCGGACTCGACGTGCTGGTCAACAACGCGGGGATCGCCGGGCCGACGGCGAAGGTCGAGGACATCGACCCCGCCGATTGGGACCGGACGATCGCGATCGATCTGAACGCGATGTTCTACTGCACGCGCCGAGCGATGCCGCTGCTCAAGGCGAACGGCCGAGACCGCGGCGGCAGCATCGTGAACCTGTCGTCGGTCGCGGGCCGGCTCGGCTATCCGCTGCGCACGCCGTACGCGGCGGCGAAGTGGGCGGTCGTCGGGTTCACCAAAAGCCTCGCGATGGAAGCCGGACCCGACGGGATCCGCGTCAACGCGATCCAGCCCGGGCTGGTCGCAGGCGAGCGAATCGAACGGGTGATTCGCGACCGGGCCGACGCGCTGGGCGTGTCGCTCGATGCGCAGCGGCAGGCCACGCTGTCACGCGTGTCGCTGCGGGCCTTCGTGACTGCGCAGGAGATCGCGGATCTCGCGCTGTTCCTCGCGACGTCGCCCGGCCGTCACATCTCCGGCCAAGCGTTGTCCGTATGCGGCAACATCGAGACGCTCGGGTAGCGCGCCGACGCTGCAACGCCGCTCAGACCGGCGACGAGCGCAGTCCATAAGCCTGCCCGCCGACCCACACGTACTCGGCCCGCAGCACCGGATCGCCGCTTTCGCCCGCGAACGTGTAGCCCAGCACCTCGACGACATCGCCGGGCTTGATCTCGGGGACGCTCCAGGCGCGCATCCGGGACAGCGGCGCCAGCTCGACTTTCCACACCCGGTCGCGCCGGCGCGGCAGCTCGGCCTGCGCCAGCAGCTGCGCGCCATCGATCGGCGCGGACTGATCCGGCAGCCGACGCCGGCGCAGGTCCGCCGGCAGCGCCGCATCGGTCGGCAGCTCGAGATCGAATTCCGCGTGCGGATTGCGCCAAGAGGCAGCGACCACGCGACCGGCGAGAAACAGCGGCCGGCTCGTGTCGAAGCGGCTCCAGCCGTGGTGCGCGAGTGCCGGCGACAGCGCGAGCAGCCCGGCGGCGCCGACGAACTGACGTCGTGTGGTCATCGAAAAAGCTCCTACAGGTACGCGATCAGTCGGCCGGTCGCAATCACAGCGATCCAGAGCACGATCGACAGCAGCCCTTGCGCGCGCGCGACGCGATCGAGCCGCCGCACGCTGCCACGCGCATGGAAGACTGCGGCATTGGTGCCGGCGACCATCAGCAGTCCCATCTTGACACCGAATGCCGGGTTCGTCAGCAGCTCCAGCGGTTGCGCCGCGAACATCGCCAACCCGCTCGCGGCGGCCATCGCGAACCCTGTCAGCGCCAGCGGTAGCGCCAGCCTTGCGAGCGGTTCGGCCGGCAGCGATGTGCCGAGTCCCCAGATCCTGAGCTCGAACAACGCCAGATTGCCGAACAACAGCGCGATTCCGGCGATGTGCACGATCTCGAGCGCCGGGTAGGCCCAGGGATGCGTGAGGACCCAGTCGAGACCGAGATCCGGGACTGCCGGCATCGTCACGCTCCCTCCCCGGAAGCCGCGGCGCGGCGCGGGTCAATGCTAAGTAATCCCACCAATTGCCCACCTGCTGACCAGGGAATAGGCTGCCCGCAATACCAGAACGCGCGCCCGGCTGCAAGAGCCAATGCGCGACAGGTAGGGAGGCGGTGGATGGAGTGGCTTGATTCCTGGTTGTTCACGCTCGGCATTTTGTGGTTCGTCGGAATCGCATTCTTCGTCGCGCTCGTTTCGATCAATCCTCCCGATCGCGAGGAGGAACTGGTCAAGGATCTGCTGCAGGAGGATCGGGAGCGCCAGCGCGAGGCTCCGGCATTCGGTCCCGCGAATGCGAAGCGTGCCTGAGTTCCACCCTGAATCGCCTCGTCCCGTGATCCCGCTGCGCTGCGGCGTTCGAGCCGGCAGCTGCTCCCGCACCCTCGCCCGATGAGCCGGCTGGACCTGTTCAGGAGCGTCGACAACGTGGAAACCTGGGCCCGAACCTACGGGGTCCAGGTACTGCGGGATTTCCTTCACGAGGCCCAACTCGACGAAGCGTCCGAATTCTTCGCCCGGCTCTGGCTCGAGCGCTTCGATTCGCACCTGCGGATCGCGATCGAGCAAGGCGTCGTGCGACCGCCCGCAACGGCGCTGCGACGCGCCGATGGCGTCATCCAGGGGCCCTGGTGACGGTGTGACGAATTCGTTGGCCGGTGCGCAGCGGCGCCGGTAGGATGCCGGGCACCTTTCCTGCTTCTCCGCTGGCCGGTCCCCTTCCGTCCTTCCGAGCATACCGCCATGCCGACGATTCTGCCGCGGCGCGTGTCGCTGCGCGATGCCTGGGAGCGCCTGCGGCAACGCCCGCTGCGTGATTGGCCGGCGTTCGCGGCTGCGAAGTTCCGCTGGATCGTCGGCGGCGCGCTCGCCCGCCGATTCGACCGGCGCCACCGGGTCGACACGGGGGGCGTGTTGCGCCGTGACCAGATGACGGCGATCAGCGAACGCGGCGCCGCCGGCGGTGCCGATTACGTGGCGACGTCGCCGTGGACTTTCCGATCGGCGCTGTCGCGAATCCCGGAGCGCGACTTCAGCGAATTCGCGTTCATCGACTTCGGCTGCGGCAAGGGCCGCCCGATGCTGCTTGCGGCCGCCGGGTGGAATTTCGATCGCGTGATCGGAGTCGAACACTCGCCCGAACTCGCCGCGATCGCCGCACGCAACGTCCGCGACTGGCGCGGGCGGCGCAGCGCCCGTCAGGTCGAGGCGCTGTGCGCCGATGCGCTGACGTTTCCGATGCCGGCGCTACCGTACGTGCTGTACCTGTTCGGCCCGTTCGGCGGCAACTTGCAACTGGTGCGCCAGATGCTCGACCACCTGACAGCGGACCTGCACGCGCGCCCGCGCCGCGCGTACATCGTGTACGTCGATGGCGTGACCGAGCAGCTGCCGGATGCGGTGATGCGCAGCGCCGGGTTCGTCGCGCTGACGCGGCCCGGCGGCGAGCGGCGCCGGTTCGACCCCGGGATCCTGACGGTCAAGACGCACTTCGCGGTCTACCGTCACGACCCCAATCACGGCGCCGACGAGCACCCGCCGAAGTAGCCCCTGCGCGGCCGGCGGCTCCCGCAGCGTCTGCCGCAGCCATGTTAGCCTGGCCGGCCCCGACGCGGCGAACGATCGCCGCCTGCAGCACTTCGTCCAGCCGAATGATCGACTCCCTGCGACAGCTCCTGCTTCCGGCACTGGCCGCCGCGACCGTCGGCACGATCGCCGGTTGCGGCGGCGGTCCCGATTCCGCCGCCGGCGCTTCCGAGCCGAACGCTGCCGAGGGC
>DATLGW010000232.1:0-2397 GCA_035540315.1 Burkholderiaceae bacterium
GAGCGCGGCGACCAGCACCGGATGGTTGTGGCCCAGCGTATTGACCGCAATTCCTGCCAGGCAGTCGAGGTAGCGCTTGCCGCCGGTGTCGTAGAGCCACACGCCTTCGCCGCGCTCGAATGCGATCGGCAGCGGCGCATACGTGGACATCAGGGGCGAGCTTGCAGTCATCGACGGTCCCGTGTATTCCTAATCGATTGAATTGTATTGGCGTTTTCCGATGCTGACGAGCGCCGGCCGGCGCGGGTGCGGCGGCTATAATGCAGCGTACGTCGGCCCCCGCGCGTCGGCGCTCGAATCCCGAAGCGCACACTGCCGCGTCCGATGCCAGCCACCGCCAGTCCCGAGGCGCCTCCCGGGCGCTTCATGATCGTCGGGATCACCGCGAGCGGACGCAGGTTCCGGCCCAGCGACTGGGCCGAACGGTTGGCCGGAATCATGGCGCGGTTCCAGCCGCCGGGCGCAAGCAGGCAATCCCACCTGTCGTATTCCCCGTACGTCGTTCCGGCGATGCACGAAGGCGTCAAATGCGTGATCGTCGATCCTCGGCTGCGCGAGATCGAACCGCTCGCGCTGTCGTTCCTGCTGAACTTCGCCCGCGACAACGAACTGCAGGTGCAGCCAGCCCGCACCGAGAATTCGTCTTAGCTTCCACCGGTAAGCTGTTAAAAAGCAACGGCATTTCGATAGGTATTGCGCCGAGCTACGGTTTACAATGGCAGCGCGCATCACCTGGAGGAAGCATTGAGTCGGAGCGCGTCGCCGGCGCTGGTCGAAGTTCGTCCCGAGTACCGGATCGCCGGCTTCGGGCTGGGGCGCAAGTTCCAGCGGCTGCTCGAGATCGTGATCCGCCACGCGCGGCACAACCGGTATCGCTTCGTGCTCGCTTCGTCGCAGGCCGCGGGTGCGTTCGAGATCGCGCTGGTCGACATGACCGCAAAAGGCGGTCCGGAGGTCGCCGAGACGCTGCGGCAACTTCCGGTGTCGCCGGCGGTCGTCACGGTCGGGCGGCGCAACGATCCGGCGCGCCGCTGCGACGATTTGCTGCAGCACAGCTTCAGCATCGACGTGCTGCGAACGCTGAATCGGGCGGTCGAGACGACGTTGCGGGTCGGCGATCGCGCCGATGCCGGCGCTGCTGCCGGCGTGCTGCCGCGAACGCGGCTCGCGCGCCGCCCGCGGGCGCTGATCATCGATCCGAGTCCGGCCGTCCGCCGCCAGTTGGCGGTCGCGCTGCAGCAGATGGGAATGGACAGCGAGGGCGTCGGCAGCGGCCGCGAAGCCGACGACGTGCTGGGCCAGCGTCGTTACGAGGTGGCGCTGCTCGAAGTGTCGCTGCCGGATTGCGACGGCTTTCGGCTGATTCGGCGCATCAAGCGCAGCGCGGTCTCGCGCGGTACCCCCGTCGTCGTGCTCAGCCGGCGCTCGTCGCCGCTGGATCTGATGCGCGCGGCGATCGCCGGCGCCGACGGCTACCTCGCCAAGCCCGTTTCGTTGCAGTCGCTGCGCGAATCGCTGCTGCGCCAGTTGCGCAAGTCGTTGCGGCTGACCGGCAGCAAAGCGCTCGCGTCGACGGCTTGACCCGGGCGAACGGCCGGGCCCACTGCGTTCAGCGCCGGCTCAGCCCTTGTTTCGGCTGCGGTACTCGCCGGTCCGGGTGTCGATCTCGATCCGGTCGCCCGTCTCGACGAACGCCGGCACCTGCACCGTGAAGCCGGTGGGCTTGATCCGCGCGGGCTTGAGCACCTTGCCCGAGGTGTCGCCGCGCACGGCCGGCTCGGTGTATTCGACTTCGCGTACGACCGTGGTGGGCAGCTCGAGCGAGATCGCGCGCCCGTTGTAGAACACGAGCTCGACCGGCATGCCGTCGTCGAGGTAGTTCAGCGCATCGCCGAGGCTTTCCTTCTCGACCTCGTACTGGTTGTACTCGCTGTCCATGAAGACGTACATCGGGTCCGAGTAGTACGAGTAGGTGACTTCCTTGCGATCGAGCACCAGCACGTCGAACTTTTCGTCGGCGCGATAGACCGACTCGCTGGCGGAACCATTGAGCAGGTTCTTCAGCTTCATCTTGACGACGGCGGCGTTGCGCCCGCCCTTGTTGTACTCGGCCTTCTGGACGACCATCGGCTCGCTGCCGATCATCACCACGTTTCCGGTCCGGAGTTCCTGTGCGATTTTCATAGTGCTGCGCGGGGCTGCCCGCTGTGATGCAAGTATTCGGGGAACCGATTATTTTAGCATCTCGCGGCGCAGAAGCGAACCAGTTCGGCGGCCAGGTTGGGCGCCGTCAGCTGCGCGACCCATCTGCGGTGGTGAGCCCGCAGTTCCGGCAGCATCGCCAACACCGCAGGCAGCGCTGCCGACAGCTCCCCGTCGCCGTTCCAGGCGTCGAAC
>DATLGW010000233.1:0-6959 GCA_035540315.1 Burkholderiaceae bacterium
GGCTAGGCTGGCGATCAGTGTCAGCGGCTGCCCGGCCGCTCGAAACCCGATTTCTGCCTGCGGAGCCGCAATGAGCGTCGTTGCCGAAGACTGCGAAGTGACAAAGTTCGCCGCGTCGGATGTCGACGCGATCCGGCACCACTACCTCGAGCACGGCTACGTCGTCGTCTCGCGCCTGCTCGATCCGGAGCAGATCGACGCATTCCTCGACACGTATCGGCAGGTCAAGTCCCATCCGCTGTTCGCGTTCTACTCGCAGTCGATCCACCGCGTGATCCGGCCGCAACTGAACAGCCATGGATTCATCACCGAGTCGATGGAGAACCCGTCGCGGCTCGGCCTGTTCCCCCAGTTCAGCCGGGCGGTCAAGCGCTGCATCTACGATGCGCGGGTGTCTGACATGCTGACCGCAATCGATGGCGTGCGTGAGCACGTTTCGTGGCAGGACATGTTCTTCGATCTGTCCACCGGCACGATCGATCACGCCGACAGCTGGTACCTGGACACCGATCCGCCGGGCCGGCTGATCGCCGGCTGGTTCGCGCTGGAGGACATCGCGCCCAGCGCCGGCACGTTCTTCGTGATGCCGGGCAGCCACCGTCAAAAGGCGCTGGACAAGGATGACTATCCGGACCACGAGGAGTTCCGCAGGGCGACGCTGCAGATGATCGAGCGGCACGGCTTCAAGGCCCAAGGTATGCCGCTCGCGAAGGGCGACGTGCTGTTCTGGCACCCGTTCACGATCCACGGCGCGTTCTCGAACCTGGATCCGCGCCGCAGCCGCAAGTCGTTCACGTCTCACTATTTTCCGGCCGGCACCCAGACCCGGCCGCAAGTGCCGCAGATCGAGCCGACGGATAACCCACGGCTGCAGCGGATGAAGCTGCGCTCGGACGTGCAGCAGCACCTCGCGTGGTATCTCAGCATGGCCAAGGATTGGCTGCTGCAACGCCGCGCACCCGACACCGACATGCGCCGCTCGGCCTATCGCTGACGCGGCAGCCGCGCCCGACCGACGCGCTCGTACGGGCCCGGGTCCTAGACCATTGCCAGCCGCGACTTGCGCCGCGGCGGCGGGAACGCCGCGTCGAGCGCGGCGAGATCGTCGGGCTGCAACGTCAGCGCGGCCGCGCCGGCGTTCTCCTCGACCCGCGCGACGCTCGACGACTTCGGGATCACGATCACGCCCGGCCGTGTCAGCAGCCATGCGAGCGCGACCTGCGCGCCGGTCGCGCCGAGCCGCTTGGCGATCGGCGCGAGCGCCCGATGCCCCGGCAGGCGCCCCTCGTCGAGCGGGCAGTACGCCATCGTCGCGATGCCGCGCCCCGACTGCCATGGCAAGAGGTCGAACTCGATGCCGCGGCGCGACAGCGAGTAGTAGACCTGGTTCGCCGCGCACTGTGCGCCGCCCGCCAGCGACGCGAGCTCGCGCATGTCGTCGAGATCGAAGTTCGACACGCCCCAGTGCCGGATCTTGCCCTGCGCGCGCAGCGTGTCGAACGCGGCAACGGTCGCCGCCAGCGGCTGGCCGCCGCGCCAGTGCAGCAGGTACAGGTCGATCCAGTCGACGTGCATCCGGGACAGGCTGCGCTCGCAGGCTGCGATCGTGCCGCGCTCCGACGCGTTCGACGGCAGCACCTTCGAAACCAGGAAGACCCGGTCGCGCTGACCTCGGATCGCATCGCCGACCACGCGTTCGGCGCCGCCGTCGCCGTACATCTCGGCGGTGTCGATCAGCGTCATGCCGAGCTCGATGCCCCGGCGCAGCGCCGCCGCTTCGGCCGAGCGCTGGTCGGCCGCCTGACCCATCCGCCAGGTCCCCTGGCCGAGCGCCGGCACGGTTTCGCCGGACGAAAGCCGCACCTGCGGCAGCGCTGCCGGCGGATCTTTCTTCATCGCGTTCCCCTGTGGTAGTCTGCACGCCTCGCGGCGCCCCCATTCCAGCGCTCGGACGCCGCCATACCGACAACATCTCCTTCGGAGCGCCACCAGCGGGTCCGCCCACACGGAGGAGATCTCATGTCACGTCGCCGCTTCATCGCCACCTCGGTCGCCGCAGGGGCAGGTCTGTCGTTCCCGTTCATCCGCGCAGCGCGCGCGCAGGCGATCACGCTGAACGGGGCCTCGCAGTTCAACGACGAGCACGCGTTCACGAAGGCGATGGTGAAGTTCGAGGAGCTCGTCAAGCAGTACTACGGCAAGCCGATCAATTTCGTGCTGCACAAGAACAGTGCACTGGGACTGGAGAAACAGTACTTCGAGTACATGTCCCAGGGCAAGGCCGTCGACTATGCGATCGTGTCGCCGGCGCACATGTCGACGTTCTCGCGCGCCGCGCCGTTCATCGATGCGCCGTTCCTGTTCCGCGACCTCGACCACTGGAACAAGGTGCTCGACGCCGACCTGCTCAAGCCGATCGCCGACGAGATCGAGAAAAAGGCCGAGGTGATGCTGATCGGCTATGCCGGCGGTGGCGTGCGCAACATCTTCGCGAACAAGCCGGTGCGCAACCTGGCCGAGCTCAAAGCGCTGAAGGTGCGCGTGCAGGGGGCGCCGATCTGGAGCCGCACGTTCGCTGCGGCCGGAATGTCCCCGACCGTGATCGCGTACAACGAGGTCTACAACGCGATCCAGAACGGCGTGATCCAGGCCGGCGAGAACGAGGCGGCAGGGGTCGAGCAGATGAAGTTCTACGAGGTCGGCCCGCACCTGAACATGACCGAGCACGCGATCACGATCCGGCCCCTGTGCTTCTCGTCGAAGACGTTCAAGCGGCTGCCTGCGGAGCTGCAGGCCGCGGTGCTGAAAGCCGGCAAGGAAGCCGGCGCGTACGGCCGCAAGATCGAGTCGAGCGAAGACAGCGCCAAGCTCGATGCGCTCGAGAAGGCCGGCAAGCTCAAGCGGGTCGCATTCGCCGACCGGGCCCAGATGAAGAAGCTGGTCGACCCGGTGATCGAGGCGTATGCGAAGGAGATTGGAGCCGAGCAGATCCTGGCGGCAATCAACGCGATCAAGTAGCCCGCCGATCCACCCGAAGACCTCCTCCTCCCCGATGACCGACGGCAATGCGGTGAGCGGCTGGCGCCGCTTCACCGCCTTCTATCACGCGCTGCTGTCCTGGCTGCTCGCGATCTCGGTCGCGGTGCTGATCGTGCCGGTGACGCTGCAGATCTTCTCGCGCTTCACGCAGCTGCTGCCGCATTACATCTGGACCGAGGAGATGGCGCGGCTGCTGTTCGTGTGGATGATCATGATCGGCTCGATGATCGGCATTCGCGAAGGCTCGCACTTCGTCGTCGACGTCTGGCCGCGGCTGGGCGTACGCGCAGGCGCGGCGCTGAACCTGTTCGGCGCGCTCGCGACGCTGGTGCTCGCGCTGGTGTTCCTGTGGTGGGGAATCGAGTTCACCCGCTTCGGCTGGCACCGGATCTCGGAGCTCGCCGAGCTGCCGCTGTGGCTGATCCACATTGCGTGGCCGCTGGCCGGACTGAGCTGGGTCGTGTTTCTGGGCGAACGCATGCTCGACGACTGGCGGCGGCTGATGCGGGGCAGTCGCTGATGCTGACTGCAGTCTCGCCGGCCGCGGCCGCCGCCGTGCTGTTCGGGGTGTTCTTCACGCTGCTGTTCCTGCGGGTGCCGGTCGCGGTCTCGCTGGGGCTGGCCTGCCTGCCGCTGCTGCTGGCCGAGCCGCACCTGTCGGCGATGACGCTGGTGCAGGAGACGTTCAACGCCTACAACTCGTTCATCCTGCTGGCGGTGCCGTTCTTCCTGCTGACCGCGAACCTGATGAACGTCGGCGGCATCACCGATCGCCTGGTGCGCCTGTCGCGCGCGCTGGTCGGGCACTTTCCGGGCGGGCTCGCGCAGATCAACGTCGTGCTGTCGGTGTTCTTCGCCGGCATCTCGGGGTCGTCGACCGCGGATGCCGCCAGCCAGTCGAAGATCTTCATCGCGGCGCAGCGCAAGGAAGGCTACGACGACGGATTCTCGGTCGCGATCACCGCCGTGTCGGCCGTGCTGGCAGTGATCATGCCGCCGTCGATCCTGATGATCGTCTGGGGCGGCGTGCTGACGGTGTCGATCGGCGCGCTGTTCCTGGCGGGAATCGTGCCGGGGCTGCTGATCGCGCTGGTGCAGATGGCCACGGTGCACGTCTATGCGACGCGCCGCGGCTATCCGACCTACAAGCGCTCGACGCTGCGCGAGCTCGCGATCGCGATCGCGGTCGCAGTGCCGGCGCTGATGACGCCGGTCATCATCATCGGCGGCAAGATCTTCGGCTGGTTCACCGCGACCGAGTCGGCGTGCATCGCGGTGCTGTACGCATCGGTGCTGTCGATCGTCATCTATCGCCAGATGAACATGAAGGGGCTGCACGCGGCGCTGCTCGACACCGGCAAGCTGTCGGCCGTCGCGCTGTTCTGCGTCGGCACCGCGAGCGCGTTCGGCTGGATGCTCGCGTACTACCAGATCCCGAAGGCGATCCTCGCGGGCGTATCGACCTGGGGCATGGGCCCGATCGAGACCGGCTTCTTCATCGCCGCGGTGTTCCTCGTCGTCGGCTGCTTCCTCGACGCGATTCCGGCGATCATCATCGTCGGCACGATCCTGCAGCCGCTCGCGCAGGCGGTGGGAATGGATCCGGTGCACTTCGCGATCGTCGGCATCGTGTCGCTGGCGTTCGGGCTGGTCACGCCGCCGTACGGACTGTGCCTGATGATCTCGTGCGCGATTGCGCAGATCCGGATGATCGATGCACTGAAGGACACGGTGCTGATGCTGCTGCCGATGCTGTCGGTGCTGATCCTGGTGATCGTCTGGCCGGATCTGGCGCTGTTCCTGCCCAAGCTGATCTCGCCGGAGTTCCTGCGATGACGCACCTGATACCGCTGTCGGCGCGGTTCGGCGTCGAGGTCCGCGACGTCGACCTGTCGCAGCCGCTGTCCGAGCCCGCGTTCGGCGAGCTCGAGCAGGCGTTCTACCGCGCCCAGCTGATGGTGATCCGCGACCAGCGCCTGGCGCCGCAACAGTTCCTCGCGTTCGCACGCCGGCTGGGCCGGCCCGAGCCGCACGTGATCGCGCAGTTCCATCACCCCGAGTCGGCCGACATCCTGATCCTGTCGAACGTCAAGCGCGACGGGCAGCCGATCGGGCTCGCCGACGCCGGCACGTATTTCCACACCGACTACTCGTACCTGCAGGTGCCGGCGCGCGCGACGCTGCTGTATTCGATCCAGGTGCCGCGCGCGGGCGGCGACACGCTGTTCGCCGACCAGTACGCGGCGTACGACGATCTGGCGCCGCAGACGAAGGCGCAAATCGATCCGCTGATCGTGCGGCACCATTACGGCAACCGTGACGACCTCGACGAGCGCTCCCGCACGGCCGCCTCGCCGCTGACCGATCAGCAGAAGCAGCAGATGCAATGGGTGCGGCATCCGCTGGTGCGCGTGCATCCCTACACGGGCCGCAAGGCGCTGTATGCGGTGTCGGGCAGCTCGTTCGGGATCGACGGCATGGCCGACGACGACGCGGTGGCGCTGCTCGACGCGCTGAAGGCGCATGCGACCAGCGAGCGCTACCGCTATCGTCTGTCGTACCGCGTCGGCGACGTCGTGATCTGGGACAACGCATCGCTGCTGCATTCCGCGACGCTGACCGACCCCGACGATCCTCGCACGCTGTGGCGGATCACCGTCAAACCCGAGAATTCCGACGCGCTGTCCGTTACGTGAACGGGCAAGTCATCGAGGTCAACGGCGGGCAGCTGATGCCCTGAGCGGGCGGGCGCGCAGCACGCGCCGCGCCGGCAGGCTGGCGGCCAGCACCACGAACATCAGCGCGAGCTGCGGCCGCGACAGCCGCAGCTCCCAGCCCGGCGTCAGTCGCCGCGGCAGCAGCCGGTAGTCGAGCAGGTACGCGGCGAGCGCGGTCAGCGCGCCGCCCGCGAGCGCCGCGGCCGGCGTTCGCGGACGCCACAGCGTCTCGTAGATGCCGGCCCAGAACCACGACGCGCCGGCATTGATCGCGACGCCAGGCAGCGTGTACTTCAGCGACGCCCGTGGCCGGTATGCCGCCTCGTCGCCCCACAGCACATGACTGCTCGCCTCGAGCGGCGCCAGCGCCCTGCCCCGAGTCCGCCCCAGCGCCGCTGCGGCCAGTGCGGTGGCCGCGGCGGCGATCGCGCCGCTCGATGCGCTGTCGCGCAGTCGTGTCGCTGTCGTGCCCATGTCGTTCGTCCCGTGGCCGGCGGCCGCGCAGACGGTCGCGGCCGCAGCGATGTGGCGGGTCGCGTCGGTGCGGCTAGATCGAGGCGATCGGGCCGCTCGGCAGCCGCACCGGCGCGCCGTCGGCCCGGAACCACCATGCAGGCTGCGTGCCCGCCAGCTGCATCCGTTCGCCGGATATGCGCAGCCAGCAGCCTTCGGGCAGCGCAAGCACCGGCACCTGCGGATTCAGCGCAAGGAATTCGGCGAGCCGCTGATCCCGAGACTCGCCGCGGTGGCCGGGGATGGTCGCGTTCGTGTAGTGCGGATTGACCTGGAACGGCACCAGCGACAGCGCATCGAATCCGCCCGGATCGATCACCGGCATGTCGTTCGTCGTGCGGATCGTCGGACAGGCGAGGTTCGTGCCGGCGCTCCAGCCGACGTATCGCAGCCCCTGCGCGACCTGCAGCCGCAGCGCGTCGAGCAGGCCGCGGCGGCGGCAGTGATGCAGCAGACTGAACGTGTTGCCTCCGCCGACCAGCACCAGTCGCGAGGCCGCGAGCGCAGCCGCCGGATCGGCGTCGCGGTGCAGCGAGCGCACCTGCAGGCCGAGCGGCGCGAGCGCTTGCGCGACCCGGGCTTCGTAGTCGTCCCACGATACCGTGACGCCGGCGAACGGGATGAACGCCGCATGCCCGGCGCCGGCGGCGATCTCGGCAATCGCATCGCGCGCATGCACGAGATAGCCGG
>DATLGW010000234.1:0-4931 GCA_035540315.1 Burkholderiaceae bacterium
GCGTGGCCAGCGCTTCAGTGGCCGGCGTGATCCGCTCGCCCCGGCTGCCGCCGAGGTTCTCGGTCGACAGCGCGCAAGGTTGCGCCGGCGTGCAGGCCGTGAAGAAACGGCCGAGCTCCAGAGCCCGACCGTTCGGCAGACCGTCGATGACCAGGTCGTCCCCGATCCGGCGGATCACGACATCGTCATGGAATCGCTGCTTGTCCGCGCTCAGCAGCCGGTAATTTTCGCCAGGGCGTGCCTCGATCTTCACCCGCCCCGTCAGGTCAATTTGCTGCGCGGCGCCCGTCCCGCCTCGAATTTCGACCACGATCGACATCTCGACGGCCCTCCCTCGTTGCTGCCGGCGCGCATGAAGCGAAAAACGTGCCGCTTTCGCAACAGGGGTACCGGGACTGCCCCAGCCGGGTCAGTGTGCGCCGAGGGCTGCCGGAGATCAGCCGGTAGAATGTGCGCCTGCCAACCGGCACGTTCGCCGGCGGCGATCGCCACAACGTTTTGCAGTGAAATCCATGACAGCTTCCGTCGTCCCGCAGGAACCGATCGATCCGCGCGCCTCGCGCGACTCGACCGACGCCGCGCTCGAGGCCGAACTGGCCGAGATCTTCGTGACCGCGCTGAACCTCGAGCAAAGCGCCGCCGACATCGATCCGCAGATGCCGCTGTACGAGGACGGCCTCGGACTGGATTCGATCGACATCCTCGAAATCGCGCTGGTCGTCTCCAAGCGTTACGGACTGGATCTGCGGGCCGACGACCAGAACAACGCCAAGATCTTCGCGTCGCTGCGAAGCCTCGCGCAGCACATCCGCGCGAACCGCACCCGATAGCCGCACCAAGGACACCCCCGCTCGATGAGCTTGCCGCAAATGCCGTCCCCGGCGGATCGGGGAACGGTCGACGTTCCGCACCCGGTGTTGACTGCGTATTACCCGGACGAACCTCGCCGCAGCGCCTTCCTGCGCCGGATGTTCGATCAGACCGCCAGCGATTACGACCGCATGGAGCGACTGCTCGGGCTGGGCAGCGGCTCGTGGTATCGGCGCGAAGCGCTGATCCGAGCCGGCTTGCAGCGGGGCATGAGGATCGCCGACGTCGGCGTAGGAACCGGACTGGTCGCGCGCGAAGCCGCGGCGGTCGTCGGCGATCCGCGCCTGGTGATCGGCATCGATCCGAGCGCCGGAATGATGCAGCAGGCCCGGCTGCCGCAAGAGATCCGATTGGTCCAAGGCACGGCCGAAGCGATTCCGCTCGATGACTCGAGCTTCGATTTCGTCAGCATGGGATTCGCGCTTCGGCACGTGTCGTCGCTGTCGGCGGCATTCCGCGAGTTCCGGCGCGTGCTGCGCCCCGGCGGGCGCGTGTGCATCCTCGAGATCACGCGCCCCGAGAATCGGCTGCACTACCACCTGCTGCGGCTGTATGCCTACCGAATCGTGCCGACGCTCGCACGACTGCTGGCGAACGACCGGCAGACGGTGAAGATGTGGCGCTACTACTGGGAGACGATCGACGCCTGCGTGCCGCCCGCACAGGTCGTGCAGGCGCTCGGCGACGCCGGTTTCGTCGACGTGCGCAGGCACGTCGTGCTCGGCATGTTCTCGGAGTACCAGGCGCGCGCCGCGTAGGCGTCGCGCACGATCCCTCAGCCCTGCGGCGAACGCCGCCGCGTCCGCGGCCGCTGCGCGTTCGGCTCGCTCGCGCTCCCGCCGCCGCGCTGCTGCTGCGGCTGTGCCGGCAGCGGCGCTGCGGCGTTGCCCGATCGTGCCGCCGGGTTCGGCGGTGCCGATCGCGACCGGCTGCCGGTCGGATTCTCGTCGAGGGTCCGGGTGGCGAACGGCTTCACGCCAGGCGGCGCGTCCCTCTGCATTGCGTGCTCCTAGTCCGTTTTCGTCGACTCACTCTAGCGCAGTCCCCGATGCCCGTAGATGCCTCAGGGTATATTCGTGGTGTCGCCGCTGCCGTGCGTGCCGCGACGGCCGGCGCCGCTCGGAGCGAGGACCGATGACGCTCGACGTGCTGATGCTGTCGCGGATTCAGTTCGCGGCGAACATCACGTTCCACATCCTGTTTCCGTCGATCACGATCGCGCTGGCGTGGGTGCTGCTGTTCTTCAAGCTGCGCTTCAGCCGGACCGGCGACCCGAAGTGGATGGAGGCCTACGGGCTGTGGGTGAAGATCTTCGCGCTCAGCTTCGCGCTCGGCGTGGTCAGCGGCGTGACGATGAGCTTCCAGTTCGGCACCAATTGGCCGGGCTTCATGGAGACCGTCGGCAACATCGCCGGGCCGCTGCTCGCGTATGAGGTGCTGACCGCGTTCTTCCTCGAGGCGACGTTCCTCGGCATCATGCTGTTCGGCTTTCGGCGCGTGTCGAGCCGGGTCCACACGCTGGCGACGTTCCTGGTCGCCGCGGGCACCACGCTGTCGGCATTCTGGATCATCGCGCTGAATGCGTGGATGCAGGTGCCGGTCGGCTTCGAGATGATCGACGGCCGCGCCCATGCGACGAGCTGGTTGCAGATCCTGTTCAGCCCGTCGATGCCGTACCGCCTGACGCACATGCTGATCGCGTCAGGGCTGACCGCCGCGTTCCTGATCGCGGGCTTGTCGGCATACCGGTGGCTGCGCAACGACCGCAGCCCGAGCGTGCTCGCGGCGCTGCGCACCGGCGTCGTGCTCGGCGCGATCCTGATTCCGATCCAGATCATCGTTGGCGACATGCACGGGCTGAACACGTTCAAGCACCAGCCGGCGAAGGTCGCCGCGATCGAGGCGATCTGGGAAACCCAGCAAGGTCCGCCGCTGCTGCTGTTCGCGATTCCGGACGAGCAGGCTCGGACGAACCGCTACGAGATCGGCATCCCGAAGCTCGCGTCGCTGATCCTGACGCACACGTGGGACGGCGAGATCCGGGGATTGAACGACTTCGAGCACCATCCGCCGGTGGCACCCGTGTTCTGGAGCTTCCGGATCATGGTCGGCATCGGCGTGGGCATGCTGCTGGCGTCTTGGGGCGCGGTCGCGCAGCTGCGCCGCAAGGGGCAGATCGCGCCGTGGATGGCCCGCGTGCTGGTGGCGATGACGTTCTCCGGATGGGTCGCCACGGTCGCGGGGTGGTACGTCGCGGAGATCGGCCGGCAGCCGTTTCTCGTCTACGACGTGCTGTTCACGCACCAGGCGGTCGCGCAGCACACGGTGCCGATGGTCGCATCGACGCTCGCGATGTACATCGCGCTGTACGTGGCGCTGACGATCAGCTACGTGACGGTCGTGTTCTATCTGGCGCGCAAGGCGCGGCAAGCGCCGACCGAGCATCCGCACGGGATTCCGCCGGTGCTGCCGGGGGTCAGACATGCCTGATCTGACGACGCCGGAAGGCTGGCTGCCGCTGGCGTTCTATGGGCTGATGGGCCTGGCGGTGCTGATCTACGTCGTGCTCGACGGCTATGACCTGGGGGTCGGAATCCTGCTGCGCCGCGCCGACGAGGCTCAGAAGGACGTGATGATATCCTCGATCGGACCATTCTGGGACGCGAACGAGACGTGGCTCGTGCTCGGCATCGGCCTGCTGCTGGTCGCGTTTCCGATCGCGCACGGCGTGATCCTGACCGCGCTGTACCTGCCAGTCGCGGCGATGCTGCTGGGGCTGATCCTGCGTGGCGTGGCATTCGATTTTCGTGTGAAGGCGCGCGCGCAGCAGAAGCCGCTGTGGGACAGCGCGTTCTACGGCGGCTCGCTGATCGCGTCGGTCGCGCAAGGCATGATGCTCGGCTATACGGTCACCGGCTTCGACACCGGCTGGGCCGCCACCACGTTCGCGCTGTTCATCGGGCTGTCGCTGTCGGCCGGCTACTGCCTGATCGGCGCGGGTTGGCTGCTGATGAAGACCGAGGACGAGCTGCAGCTGCGCGCGGTGCGCTGGGCGCGCAACAGCCTGTGGCTGACCGGCGCCGGCATCGCGGCCGTCTCGATCGCCACGCCGTTCGTCAGCGAAAGGATCTTCGAGCGCTGGTTCTCGCTGCCGAACCTCGTGCTGCTCGCGCCGATCCCGATCACGACTGCCGCGCTGTTCTTCATCATCCTGCTGAGCCTGCGACGGCTCGATCGCCGGCTGCGCGACGGCGACGAGGAAGGGATCTGGGTGCCGTTCGCCTGCACGGTCGGCATCTTCATCCTCGCGTTCTACGGGCTCGCGTACAGCCTGTTTCCGTATCTGGTCGTCGATCGGCTGACGATGTGGGAAGCGGCCAGTGCGCCCGAGTCGCTGATGATCATCCTGATCGGAACGCTGATCGTGCTGCCCGCGATCATCGGGTACACGATCTATGCGTACTTCGTGTTCTGGGGCAAGGCGCGCGAGCTGACCTACGAATGAACGGCCGCTGCCTTGCCGCGCCGCTGCTCGCGATGCTCGTCGCCTGCGCGGCCGCCGCGACGACGGCGGAGCCGGTCGTCCACGGGCGCGTCGTGCACGTGCACGACGGCGACTCGTTCGTGCTGCAGCTCGCAGACGGTCAGCGTGAACAGGTGCGGCTCGCAGGAATCGATGCGCCGGAGAAGGGGCAGCCGCACGCCGATGAGTCGCGCGACGCGTTGCGCGCACTGCTGCACGAGCAGCGGGTGCGGGTCCAGACGATCAAGCGCGATGCGTTCGGCCGGCGGGTCGCAGAAGTGTTTCGCGTCTCCGACGAGCTGCCCGAGCTCGATGCGGCCCTGGCGCAACTGCAGGCCGGGATGGCATGGCACTTCGTGCGTTACCTCGCCGAACAGTCGCCGGCGCAGCAGCGCCGCTATGCGGCCGCCGAACGCAAGGCGCGCAACGGCGGCGCCGGGCTGTGGCGCGAGCCGCAACCGGTTCCGCCGTGGGAGTTCAGGACGCGAGCGAGGCGCGGCGTCAGCGGCTCGAACGCGTCTGGCGCACCGTCTCGTAC
>DATLGW010000235.1:0-1754 GCA_035540315.1 Burkholderiaceae bacterium
GCTCGAGGGCGTGCGGATCGCCGCGGCCGCGCTGCCGGTCGCAGTCGCCGAGCCCGGCAACCTGCAGGCGCGCTCGCAGATGATGATCGCGTCGACGATGGGCGCGGTCGCTTTCCAGAAGGATCTTGGCGCCGTGCACTCGTGCGCGCATGCGCTGTCCACCGTCGCCGATCTGCACCACGGTCTGGCCAACGCGCTGATGCTCGAGCCGGTGCTGCGGTTCAACCTGGCTGCGGCGCCCGCGAAGTTCGCCGAGCTCGCGCACGTGGTCGGCGCGGCCGATGCCGGCGAATTCGTCGACTGGGTCGCGCAGCTCAAGCGCCGCATCGGCATTGCGCCGCGGCTCGCCGACGTCGGCGTGCGCGAACAGATGCTGCCGCAGCTGGTCGACGTCGCGCTGCGCGACGCGTGCCACCGTACGAACCCGCGCCCGTGCACGCGCGGCGACTTCGAGCGCTTCTTCAGCGAGGCGCTGTGACGTCGCGGATGCGCCAACCCGAGGAGATCCGCCGATGAGCCGCCCGCGGATCGGCATTTCGGCCTGCTTCATGCATCCGGATCCGGAGCGCGGGCCGTACGCGCCGAAGACGCTGCATTACGTCGAGCAGTCGGTCGCGCACTGGGTCGCATCGGCCGGCACGCTGCCGTACCTGATCCCGTCGCCGTACGGAGAGACCCGGGCCGGCGACCTGACGCTGGCCGACTACGCCGACGATCTGGACGGCCTGGTGCTCGAAGGCGGCGCCGACCTGTGGCCGGGCTCGTATCGGGAATCGCCGGCGCGCCCCGAGTGGAGCGGAGACCGGATCCGCGACGAATACGAGCTCGAGCTCGTGCACGCGTTCGAGGCCCGCGGCAAGCCGGTGCTCGGACTATGCCGCGGCCTGCAGCTGATCAACGTCGCGTTCGGCGGCTCGTTGCACCAGGACATCGCGACCCACGTGCCCCGCGCGCTGCGGCATCGCGATCATGCGGCCTACGACCTGAACTTTCACGACATCGAGATCGTCGAGGGCAGCCGGCTGGCGCAGCTGTATCCCGGCTGCCGGCGAGCCCGGGTCAATTCGGTGCATCACCAGGCGATCAAGGCGCTCGCGCCCGGATTCGACGTCGAGGCGGTCGCGCCCGACGACGGCGTGATCGAGGCGATCCGTCGCCGCGGCGGCTCGTACGTTGCCGCAGTGCAGTGGCACCCCGAATGGCATCGGCGCGCCGATGCGCAGGTGCTGCCGGGGGCGCCGCTGCTGCAGGATTTCGTCGCGGTCGCGGCACGCGGCAGGCGAGCCGATGCTTGACGTGATCAATCCGGCCGACGGGTCGCTGTTGGCGCGCGTCGAGACCGATGATCGCGACGCGATCGCCGCGAAGGCCGCCGCGGCGCGGCGCGCGCAGCCCGATTGGGCCCAGCGGCCGCTGTCGGAGCGCAAGCAGGCGCTCGCGGCGTTTCGCCAGCGCACGATCGACGAGCGCGAGCGGCTCGCGCGGCTGCTGTCGCAGGAGGTCGGCAAGCCGATCGCGCAGTCGCGCAACGAGCTGGCGGGACTGTTGCCGCGGATCGATTTCTTCATCGACGCGATCGATCAGGTGCTCGCGCCGCAGACGGTGCTCGACGACGCCTCGGCCGGCATGCGCGAGGAGATCGGCCACGAGCCGCTGGGGACGGTCGCGAACGTCTCGGCATGGAACTATCCGTATTTCGTCGGCGCGAACGTGTTCGTGCCGGCGCTGCTCGCCGGCAACGCGGTGCTGTACAA
>DATLGW010000236.1:0-3088 GCA_035540315.1 Burkholderiaceae bacterium
AACCTGTTCGAAGTGCCGCTGCAAAAGCAGCTCGGTCAGCGCCTGGTCGAGCTGTCGGGAATGACGAACGTCTTTTTCTGCAACTCGGGACTGGAAGCGAACGAAGCCGCGATCAAGATCGCGCGGCTGCACGGACACAACCGCGGCATCGAGATCCCCGAGATCGTCGTCTACGAGAAGGCATTCCACGGCCGGTCGCTGGCGACGCTGTCGGCCACCGGCAACGACAAGGTCCAGAAGGGATTCGAGCCGCTGGTGCCCGGTTTCGTACGGGTGCCGCTGAACGACGTCCAGGCGCTGCGCCGCGTCGCGGCCGAGCGCCCGAACGTGGTCGCAGTGTTCCTGGAGGCGATCCAGGGCGAAGGCGGCATCAACCCTGCGCGCGCAGAGTATCTGCGCGAGGCCCGCGCGCTGTGCGACGAGCGCGGCTGGCTGCTGATGATCGACGAGGTCCAATGCGGCACCGGCCGCACCGGCCGCTGGTTCGCGCACCAATGGGCCGACGTGCGCGCCGACGTGGTGCCGATCGCCAAGGGAATCGGCTCGGGCGTTCCGATGGGCGCCGTGATCGCCGCCGGCGCCGCCGCCGAGGCATTCCGGCCGGGCAACCACGGCACCACGTTCGGTGGCAATCCGCTGGCGATGCGCGCCGGGCTGACGACGATCCAGGTGATGGAGGACGAAGGTCTGCTGCAGAACGCCGCGCGAATCGGCGAGCACCTGATCGCGCGACTGAAGGAGCGGCTCGGCGCGATGCCGGGCGTGCAGGAGATCCGCGGCCAGGGGCTGATGATCGGCATCGAGCTCGCAGCGCCGTGCGGCGAGCTCGCCGCAGCCGCGCTCAAGCGCGGCCTGGTGCTCAACGTCACCGCCGAGCGCGTGATCCGGCTGCTGCCGCCGCTGATCTTCCAGCGCGAGCACGCCGACCAGCTGGTCGACACGCTGGTGCCGCTGGTCGAGGAGCAGTTGGCGCGGGCGCATCCGCGCTCGGGCTGATCGGCGCCGCGAGCCGCGATGACGCTCCGCCACTTCCTGCAGTTCAGCGACCTGTCGCGCGACGAAGTCGAGTATCTGTTCGGCCGCACGCGGCTGATCAAGGATCGGTTCAAGCGTTACCAGCCGTACCATCCGCTGGCCGATCGCACGCTGGTGATGATCTTCGAGAAGCAGTCGACGCGAACGCGACTGTCGTTCGAGGCCGGAATGCATCAGCTGGGCGGCGCGGCCGTGTTCCTGTCGACCCGCGACTCGCAGCTGGGCCGCGGCGAACCGGTCGAGGACGCGGCGAAGGTCATCTCCCGGATGTGCGACCTGGTGATGATCCGCACGTTCGAGCAGCACACGGTCGAGCGCTTCGCTGCGCACTCGCGGGTCCCGGTGATCAACGGCCTGACCAACGAATATCACCCGTGCCAGGTCCTGACCGACGTGTTCACCTACGTCGAGCAGCGCGGCTCGATCCGCGGGCGCACCGTGGCGTGGATCGGCGACTCGAACAACATGAGCTACACGTGGATCCAGGCCGCGCGGGTGCTCGATTTCCGGATGCGCGTGTCGACGCCGCCCGGCTATCGGATCGATCCGGCGCGGGTATCGGCGCGAGACCTGCCGTTCGTCGAGACGCTCGACGATCCGCTGCAGGCGTGTCGCGGCGCCGATCTGGTCACCACCGACGTGTGGACCAGCATGGGGTTCGAGGCCGAGAACGAGGCGCGGCTCGCCGCGTTCGGCGACTGGTGCGTCGATGCCGAGTTGATGCGTGCAGCGCGCCCCGACGCGTTGTTCATGCACTGCCTGCCGGCGCATCGCGGCGAGGAAGTCGCCGCCGACGTGATCGACGGCCCCCAATCGGCCGTATGGGACGAGGCCGAGAACCGGCTGCACGTGCAGAAGGCGCTGATGGAGTACCTGGTGCTCGGTCGGATCGACGACTGAACGCCGCGCGACGACCTCGCTGCGATGGCTGCGCCTCGATCAGCGCATCAGCGGCACAGATGCAGCCGTGCTTTCGGCGCGGCGGGGTCGGCGGCGGCAACGACGACTGCGGGTACCGGCTGGCGCTGCAGCGCCGGCAGCAGCGCGATCAGACGCCGCGAGTGGCTGAGCAGCAGGTACAGCTTGCGGGCCGGATGCAACGCGTCGGCGGCGTCTCCAAGCTCCGCGTCGAAGCGCTGCTGCACCGGCGCCCAGCGCGGGTCCTTCAGCGCCTGCGCGAACAGCCCGTCGAGCCGGCGATAGTAGGCGGTGCACGCGTCGAACTCGGGCGCCTCGCCGAGCGCCTCGAAACCGTACCGCGGCAGCAGCTCGCGCACGCCGCGGTCGATCACCGGTCGCTGCGGATCGAGCAGCGCCAGCGCCTGCGATGCGACCGACTTCTCGACCTGCCCGGTCAGCCGGCTCACTGCGACCAGGACTGAGTCGAAGCCGCCGCCGTCGCCGGTGCGCACGCTGTCGAACCAGGCAAAGAACTCCGACCGGCGCGCCCGCAGCTTGCCTCGCATCGCGAAGTGCGTGCAAAGCCGATCCTGGAACGGCCGGTCGGTGCTGACGTCGGTATCGCGCAGGCGCGCGCGCAGCCACAGGTAGGTTCGCGCAGACTGTGCCGCGCGCTGCGCGGCCGCCGCCGCCGTTGCATGCAGGTCGCGCAGCAGTCGCGCCAGCTGGGCGCCATCGAGTCCCGTCATCTGAGATCCGTCCGTTGTTCGGCCTCATCATCGGCCGCGGCTGCTGCTGCCATGAATCGGCGCGGATGCAAGGAGCGGCGCCGCCGACGGGCGGGTGCGGCAGTGTTGCGCGGCTGCGAACGCCCGCGCCGCGGTCAGGCCGGCTCGAGGTGATGGCTCAGGCGCTGCAGCAGCCGCTTGCGCGCGCGGTGCAGCCGCACCCAGCAGTTGGCCTCGGTGATGTTCAGCTGGCGGCACACCTCCGAGGTCTCGACCCCCTGCACAGCCTGCAGCAGGAACACCGAGCGCAGCGATCCGGGCAGCCGCTCGACCTCGTCGTGCAGCGCCCGCTGCATCTGCCGACGGCTGACCTCGACCACCGGATCGTCGGGTGATCTGGACCGGGCACAGTCCGTGCATATCCC
>DATLGW010000237.1:0-14910 GCA_035540315.1 Burkholderiaceae bacterium
GAATGGCGCGGTTTACGTACACGTCAATTCCAACTTAGGAGCACCCCCAGCATGAAGGCCCTGGTACCGGTCAAGCGGGTGGTGGACTACAACGTGAAGGTCCGGGTCAAGTCGGACAACACGGGTGTGGACATCGCCAACGTGAAGATGAGCATGAACCCCTTCGACGAGATCGCCGTCGAGGAAGCCGTGAGGCTCAAGGAAAAGGGCGTGGTGACCGAGGTCATCGCCGTCTCCTGCGGCGTCACGCAGTGCCAGGAGACCCTGCGCACCGCCATGGCGATCGGGGCGGACCGCGCCATCCTGGTCGAGACCAACGAGGAACTCCAGCCGCTGGCCGTGGCCAAGCTGCTCAAGGCGCTGGTCGACAAGGAGCAGCCCGGCCTGGTGATCCTGGGCAAGCAGGCGATCGACGACGACGCGAACCAGACCGGCCAGATGCTGGCGGCGCTCGCGCAGCTGCCGCAGGCGACGTTCGCATCGAAAGTCGAGATCGCCGACGGCGCGGCTCGCGTGACGCGCGAGGTCGACGGCGGCCTGGAGACGGTGTCGATCACGCTGCCGGCGGTCGTGACGACCGACCTGCGCCTGAACGAACCGCGCTACGTGACGCTGCCGAACATCATGAAGGCGAAGAAAAAGCAGCTCGACGTCGTCAAGCCGGCCGACCTGGGCGTGGACGTCGCGCCGCGGCTGAAGACGCTGAAGGTGACCGAGCCGCCGACGCGCAAGGCGGGCGTGACGGTGCCCGACGTGAAGACGCTGGTCGAGAAGCTGCGCAACGAAGCGAAGGTGATCTGACATGGCCGCACTCGTGATCGCAGAACACGACAACCAGTCGATCCGGGCCGCGACGCTGAACACCGTGACCGCGGCGCTCGCCTGCGGCGCCGGCGACGTCGCCGTGCTGGTGGCCGGCAGCGGCTGCAGCGCCGCGGCCGAGCAGGCGGCGAAGATCGCCGGGGTCGCGCGGGTGCTCGTCGCGGACGCGCCGCATCTCGCGGAGGGGCTCGCCGAGAACGTCGCCGCGCAGGCGCTGGCGATCGCGAAGGACTACAGCCACGTCCTCGCGCCGGCAACGTCGTTCGGCAAGAACGTCACGCCGCGGATCGCCGCCTGCCTGGACGTCGCGCAGGTGTCCGACATCATCGGGGTCGACTCGCCCGATACGTTCCGCCGCCCGATCTACGCCGGCAACGCGATCGCGACCGTGCAGTCGGGCGATCCGATCAAGGTGATCACGGTCCGCACGACTGCGTTCGATGCGGCCGACGCGAGCGGCGGATCGGCCGCAGTCGAGAAGTTGTCGCCGGCCGCCGATTTCGGCAAGTCGCAGTTCGTGTCGCGCGAGGTCGCGAAATCCGAGCGGCCCGAGCTCGCCGGCGCGCGCGTCGTCGTGTCCGGCGGCCGCGGCATGGGCAGCGCCGAGAACTTCAAGGTGCTCGAGCCGCTGGCCGATCGGCTCGGCGCGGCGATGGGCGCATCGCGCGCCGCGGTCGACGCCGGCTATGCGCCGAACGACTGGCAGGTCGGGCAGACCGGCAAGATCGTCGCGCCCGACCTGTACGTCGCCGTCGGCATCTCCGGCGCGATCCAGCACCTGGCCGGCATGAAGGACAGCAAGGTGATCGTCGCGATCAACAAGGACGGCGAGGCGCCGATCTTCGGCGTCGCCGACTACGGCCTGGTCGCCGATCTGTTCCAGGCGGTGCCGGAGCTGATCAAGGAGCTGGGCTGACATGGACTACGTCGCGCCGCTGAAGGACATGCTGTTCGTGATCCGCGAGCTCGCGGGGATCGCGTCGTTGCGCGCGATGCTACCGTACGCGGATGCGACCGACGACACGGTCGAGGCGGTGCTCAACGAGGCGGCACGGTTCAACCGCGAAGTCGTCGCGCCGCTGAACCGGCGCGGCGACGAGCAGCCGGCGCGATGGCACGACGGCGAGGTGACGACGACGCCGGGATTCCGCGACGCGTTCGCCGCCTTCGCACGAGGCGGCTGGCAAGGCGTGCAGCACCCGCCGCAGTTCGGCGGCCAGGGGCTGCCGAAGCTGGTCTCGACCGCATGCGCGGAGATGCTGAACAGCGCGAACCTGTCGTTCGCGCTGTGCCCGCTGCTGACCGACGGCGCGATCGAGGCGCTGCTGACCGCAGGAACGCCCGAGCAGCAGCAGCGGTTCATCCCGCCGATGATCAGCGGCCGGTGGACCGGCACGATGAACCTGACCGAGCCGCAGGCGGGATCGGATCTGTCGCTGGTGCGCACGCGCGCCGAGCCGCAGCCCGACGGCAGCTATCGGCTGTTCGGCCAGAAGATCTTCATCACCTACGGCGAGCACGACCTGGCGGAGAACATCGTCCACCTGGTGCTCGCGCGGACGCCCGGCGCGCCCGACGGCGTCAAGGGGCTGTCGCTGTTCATCGTGCCGAAGGTGGTCGCCGATGCGGCCGGCAGCCCCGGCAAGCGCAACGACGTCTGGTGCGCGTCGATCGAACACAAGCTCGGCATCAAGGCCAGTCCGACCGCGGTGCTGCTGTACGGCGACGGCAAAGGGGAAGTCGGCCGCGGCGCGATCGGCCATCTGATCGGCCAGGAGAACCGCGGGCTCGAATACATGTTCATCATGATGAACGCCGCGCGCTTCGCGGTCGGCATGCAGGGCGTGTCGATCGCCGAGCGCGCGTACCAGCAGGCGGTCGCGCATGCGCGCGAGCGCGTGCAGAGCCGCGCGGTCGAGGGCTCGAGCGGGCCGGTGCCGATCATCCGGCATCCGGACGTGCGCCGGATGCTGATGCAGATGCGCGCGTGCACCGAGGCGGCTCGCGCGCTCGGCTATGTCGCGGCCGCCGCCTACGACACCGCGCACGGCTCGCCCGATCGCGACGCGGCGGCCGCGCAGCGCGCGTTATATGAGTTCCTGGTCCCGATCGTCAAGGGTTTTTCGACCGAGATCAGCATCGAGGTCGCTTCGCTGGGCGTCCAGGTCCACGGCGGCATGGGCTACATCGAGGAAACCGGCGCTGCGCAGCACTATCGCGACGCGCGGATCCTGACGATCTACGAGGGCACGACCGCGATCCAGGCGAACGACCTGATCGGACGCAAGACGATCCGCGACGGCGGCCGCGTCGCGAGAGCCGTCGTCGCGCGCGTGCGCGAGACCGAGCGCGAGCTCGCTGCGCACGGCGGCGAGCTGGCGGCGATCGGCGCGCAGCTGGCGGCCGGCGCCGATGCGCTCGACGACGCGATCGGCTTCGTCGTCGAGCGCGGCAACAGCGACCCGCGCGCCGTCTATGCCGGCAGCGTGCCGTACCTGATGCTGGCCGGCACGGTGCTCGCCGGCTGGCAGATGGGTCGCGCCGCGCTGGCGGCCGCGCGCCGGCTGCGCGACGGCGACGACCCGGATTTCGCGCGCGCAAAGATCGCGTCGGCGCGTTTCTATGCCGACCACGTGCTGAGCCGGGCCCACGGCCTGCGCTGCAGCGTCGTCGACGGCGCCGCCGGGGTGCTGGCGCTCGAAGAGTCGCAGTTCTAGCGGATGGCCGCGCGCTCGCCTGCAGTTCGCGGCCTCGGCGCGAAACGCAGCGCGTGCGCTGACCTCGCGCGGTACCGCGCCGCATGACCGGCGAACCGGCGCTGCGCATTGCGGATCCGCATGCGCAGCCGGTCGATGCGGTCCTGGCGCAGCTGTCGAGCTGCGAGTCGGGGCTGTCGAGCGCGGAGGCGAGCGAGCGGCTCGCCGCGCACGGTCCGAACCTCCTGCCGCAGGTTCGCGGCCGCAGCCCGATCGAGCGCTTCCTGCTGCAGTTCAACAATGTGCTGATCTACATCCTGCTGGCGGCCGCGGCGGTCACCGCAGCGATGCAGCATTGGATCGACTCGGCGGTCATTGCCGGCGTGGTCGTGATCAACGCGATCGTAGGCTTCCTGCAGGAAGGCAAGGCCGAGCGGGCGCTCGACGCGATCCGCAGGATGCTGTCGCCCAAGGCGATCGTGCTGCGCGACGGCCATCCGGCGACCGTCGATGCCGCGCAGCTGGCGCCGGGCGACGTGGTGCTGATCCAATCCGGCGACCGCGTGCCGGCAGACCTGCGGCTGCTGCGTGCGAAGAATCTGCGGATCGACGAGGCGTCGCTGACCGGCGAATCGGTGCCGGTGGACAAGCGCATCGAGCCGGTGGGACCGCAGGCCGCGCTCGGCGACCGGCGCTGCATCGCGTATTCCGGCACCTTCGTCACGTTCGGACAGGGCCGCGGCGTCGTGGTCGCGACCGGCGGCGATACCGAGCTCGGCCGCATCTCGTCGATGCTGTCGCAGGTGCAACGGCTCGAGACGCCGTTGTTGCGCAAGATCGGGCGCTTCAGCCGCTGGCTCAGCGTCGCGATCGTGCTGCTCGCCGTCGCAGCGTTCGCGATCGGCTACGGCCTGCGCGGGTTCGACGCAACCGAGATGTTCATGGCGGCGGTCGGGCTGGCGGTCGCCGCGATTCCGGAGGGGCTGCCGGCGATCATCACGATCACGTTGGCGATCGGCGTGCAGCGGATGGCCGCGCGCAACGCGATCATCCGCGTGCTGCCGGCGGTCGAGGCGCTGGGCAGCGTGACGGTGATCTGCTCGGACAAGACCGGCACGCTGACGCGCAACGAGATGACGGTGCAGTCGGTACGGACCGCGCAGCACGACTATGCAGTGGCCGGCGTCGGCTACGAGCCGAGCGGCGAGTTCCGGATCGGCGGCCAGCGGGTCGAAGTCGGCCGCGAGCCGGTGCTGCGAATGCTGCTGCAGGGCGCGCTGTGCTGCAACGACTCCGGACTGCGCGAGGTCGACGGGCGCTGGACGATCGACGGCGACCCGACCGAGGCGGCGCTGGTCGTCGCAGCGCGCAAGGCCGGGCTCGACCCCGATCACGAGGCGCGGAACCTGCCGCGGCTCGACGTGATTCCGTTCGAGTCCGAGCACGCGTACATGGCGACGCTGCATCCGCAGGTCGTGTTCCTGAAAGGCGCGCCCGAACGGGTGCTGGCGCGGTGCGCTTTCGAAAGCACGCGCGACGGGTCGCGACCGATCGAGCCCGACGCGTGGCACGCGCGAATCGACGCGCTGGCCGCGCGCGGGCAACGCGTGCTGGCGATCGCGATGCGCGAGGTGCCCGCGCAGCAGCGCGAGCTCGACGCCGGCGACGTCGCCGGCGGCCTGACGCTGCTCGGGCTGGTCGGCATGGTCGACCCGCCGCGCGACGAGGCGATCCGCGCGATCGCCGCCTGTCACCAGGCCGGCATCCGCGTGAAGATGATCACCGGCGATCACGGCCGGACCGCCGCCGCGATCGCGACCGAGCTCGGCATCGACGCCCGCGGCGCGTTGACCGGCGTGGAACTCGAGCGGCTCGACGATGCCGCGCTGCGCGAGCGCGTCGCCGACGTCGACGTCTATGCGCGGGTCAGCCCCGAGCACAAGCTGCGGCTGGTCGTCGCGCTGCAGGAACGGGGCGAGATCGTCGCGATGACCGGCGACGGCGTCAACGACGCACCGGCGCTCAAGCGCGCCGACGTCGGCGTCGCAATGGGCGTCACCGGCACCGAGGTGTCCAAGGAGGCGGCCGAGATCGTGCTGGCCGACGACAACTTCGCGTCGATCGTCAGCGCGGTCGAGGAGGGGCGCACCGTCTACGACAACCTGCGCAAGACGATCCTGTTCATCCTGCCGACCAACGGCGGACAGGCGCTCGCGGTGCTCGGCGCGGTGATGCTCGGCGTGTCGCTGCCGGTGTCGCCGGTGCAGATCCTGTGGGTCAACATGGTGACCGCGGTGACGCTGGCGCTGGCGCTGGCGTTCGAGCCGACCGAGCCCGAAGCGATGCGGCGCCCGCCGCGGCATCCGGCTGCGCCGCTGTTCTCGCGTTATTTCGTCTGGCGGACCGTGCTGGTGTCGGCCGTGCTGTTCATGGGGACGATCGGCGTGTTCCTGTGGGAGCTCGAGCAGGGCGCGACGCTGGAGCGCGCGCGCACGGCGGCAGTCAACACGCTGGTGCTGTTCGAGGTGTTCTACCTGCTGAACACGCGCCGCCTGCTCGCGCCGGCGCTGCCTGCGCACGTGCTGCGCGGCAACCCGTACGTGCCGCTGACGATCGTCGCGATCGTGCTGTTGCAGCTGGCGTTCACGTACGCGCCGTTCATGCACGCGCTGTTCGCAACCGAGCCGCTGCTGGCGCTCGACTGGCTGCGGCTGGCGGCGATCGCGTTCACCGTCTTCGTCGTCGTCGAGCTCGAGAAGGCCATGACGCGACGGCGGCGCAGCGTCCTGCGTTAACCTTACGGCTTCGCCGACGTGCTGAAGCGGGCGCCCGCGTGCAATGATCGATTCGAGTCCGAATAAACCCAGGAGCCACGACTTCTGGCGCTACGTGCTGATCGGGTTCTTCACGGTCGCGCCGCTGTGGGTGACCTGGCTCGTGTTCGATTTCATCCTGGGGCTGCTCGCGCGCACCGGCGCGCCGCTGCTGTGGACGATCGCGCGCGGGGTGCGGCCGATCTCGGGCTGGTTGGCCGACTGGCTGATCGATCCGACGTTCCAGTACGTGCTGGCGGTGCTGTTCACGATCGGGGGGCTGTATCTGATCGGACTGCTGACGTCGTTCGTCGTCGGCCGGCGCGTGATCGCGTGGTTCGAGGCGCTGGTCACGCGCCTGCCGCTGGTGCAGACGATCTACAAGGTGACCAAGAGCGTCTTCCAGACGCTGCAGAAGCCGCCGGTGCGCGGCCAGCGCGTGGTGCTGATCAATTTCCCGTCGCCGCAGCTGAAGACGATCGCGTTCGTCACGCGCGAGCTGCGCGACAAGTCGAGCGGCCGCTCGCTGGTCGCCGTGTACGTGCCCACGGCGCCGAACCCCACGTCCGGCTACATCGAGATCCTGCCGCTCGACGACGTCGTGCAGACCGACTGGACGGTCGAGGAGGCGATGACGTTCGTCGTCACCGGCGGCACGAACGGGCCCGCGGGCGTGCACTTCACGTCGCCGCCGGCGTCCGACGATTCGCCGGCGCGAGGCGCCGCTGCGCCGGACGCCGCCGCGCCGCGCACCGGCCCGGCCGACGCGCGCGGCGAAGCGGCCGTCGGCGCCGGACGCCCGCCGCACGCGGGCTGAACGGGCAAACGCCGGCCGCGCAAGCGGTGGCGCCCTTGCCAGCGGGCGGGTACTGTATAAAAATACAATACGACCACTTTCCGCTCGCCCCCATGAAGACGCTCAGCGGCAAGCACGCGGACCCGCGCAAGGGCCGCGGCGCGGGCATCAACATCGAAGGCCGCTTCGAGGTCGAGCAACGCGAGGCGTTCGACGACGGCTGGACCCGCGACGATGCGGAAGCGCCGCCCGCGCTGAAGACGCAGGTCACGGTCGAGCGCGCCAGGAGCATCATCAGCCGCAACGATTCGCCCGACGTCGGATTCTCGCAATCGATCAATCCGTATGCCGGGTGCGAGCACGGGTGCGCGTACTGCAGCGATCCGCGCACGCCGATTTTGATGGCCGACGGCCGCACGAGGATGATCCGCGACCTCAGGGTCGGCGACGAGATCTACGGCACCGTCCGCAGCGGGGGCGTGCGGCGCTATGCGAAATCCCGCGTGCTCGCTCACTGGAGCGTCGTCAAGCCCGCGTGCCGGACGACGCTGGAGGACGGGACCGAGCTCGTCACCAGCGGCGATCATCGGCTGCTGACCGAGCGCGGCTGGAAGTACGTGCTCGACGGCGCGGACGCGGCGTCGCGACGGCCGCACCTGTGCGCGAACGACGCGCTCGTCGGCACCGGCGCGTTCGCGCGGCCGCTCGACAAGGATCGCGAGTACCGACGCGGCTACCTGTGCGGCATGATCCGCGGCGGCGGCTTGCTGCACGGGGTGTGCGATCTCGCGCCGCGGTCGCATTCGCACGTTCACCCGTTCCCGATCGCCGCGCCCGATGTCGAGGCGCTGCGCAGGACGCAGCACTATTTCGCCGCTGAAGGAGCCGCCTCGCGTGCGGCCGCATTGCAGGCGATTGCAGCCGGGCGCGGTGCCTCGATCTACGTTCCGCCGCGCCCGACCCCGCAGCGCGACGCGCTGCCGGCGCTCGGGCAGTGGCCCGATCCGGTCACGACGCATTGGGCCGGCGGGTTCCTGGCGGCGATCTTCGATGCGAGCGGACGCTTCGATTCGGGAACGCTGACGCTATCGAGCGCCGACGCCGAGGTCGCCGAGCGGATCTGCGGCTGCATGCGCCGGCTCGGCTTGCGCTGCGCGGTCGAGCATGCTGCCGATGCGCATCGCGCGACGCTGACCGTCGTGCGGATCGTCGGCGGCTTGCGCGAGCAGCTGCGTTTCCTGCACACGGTCGATCCCGCGACCGGCCGCGCGATCGATCTGGAGGGCCGGGCGGTGACGAGCGACGCCCGCCTGCGCGTCGTCGGCGTCGAGCCGCTCGGCCGCGCGATGCGCCTGTACGACATCACGACCGAGACTGCCGACTTCATCGCGGACGGCGTCGTCAGCCACAACTGCTTCGCCCGCCCGACGCACGCCTACCGCAACCTGTCGCCCGGCATCGATTTCGAGACGCGCATCTTCGCGAAAACGAACGCCGCGGAGCTGTTGCGCGCGGAGCTGTCGAAGCCGGGATACCAGTGCTCGACGATCGCCATCGGCGTCAATACCGACGCGTATCAGCCGATCGAGCGCGAGCTCGGAATCACCCGCTCGGTGCTCGAGGTGTGCAGCGAGTTTCGCCAGCCGGTGGGGCTGATCACGAAGAACGCGACGATCGAGCGCGACATCGACATCCTGGCTCCGATGGCGCAGCAGCGGCTCGCCGCAGTGACGATCTCGCTGAACAACCTGGACCATGACGTCGCCCGCCGGCTGGAGCCGCGTTGCGCGGCGCCCCGGCGCCGGCTCGAGGCGATCCGGCGGCTGTCGGACGCCGGGATCCCGGTGACGGTGCTGATCGCGCCGGTGATCCCGTTCCTGACCGATCATCAGATCGAGCCGGTGCTCAAGGCGGCGTGGGAGCACGGCGCGCGCCGGGCGGGCTACGTGCTGCTTCGGCTTCCGTGGGAGGTGAAGGACATCTTCCGGGAGTGGCTCGAGCGGCACTATCCGCTGAAGGCGAAACACGTGATGAGCCGCGTGCATCAGATGCGCGCCGGCCGCGACAACGACCCGCGTTTCGGCACCCGAATGCGCGGCACCGGCGAGTTCGCGGCGGTGCTCGAGAAGCGGTTCGAGATCGCCTGCCGCCGGATCGGCTTCAATGCAGCGCGCGAGCGCGAGCTCGATGTCACGCTGTTTCGCGTGCCCGGCAATCAGATGTTGCTGTTCTAGGCTCTGGGTCCCTGGCGCCGGCCGCGCTTCGCCCGCCGCGGCGCAGTCTGCGAGAAATCCGTCACGGCACGCGCGATCGCGGGCGGCGCGGCCGCTTGTGCGCCCGTGCCGCCCGCGTGACAATCGAAGAAACGGTAGCAAAAACAAACCGTTAAAAAATTCGACAGACAGAGGAGCACTCATGAGACCGCTTTGCGTCGTCGCAGCCGCCGGCCTGCTGGCCAGCGGCGCAACTGCCGCAGCCAGCCCGCCGGCTGCAGCCTCGGCATCATCCAACGTCGCGCAGCAGGTGGCGGCGGTGAGCCGGCAACTACAGCAGCCGCCGGCCACTCGGATCCACCGCTCGGTGATGCCCGACGGCCGGGTGATCATCAGCGATCATCCGGTGCCGGGCGCACGCAGCGCCGATTCGTGGAGCTATGCGCTGCCCCCGCCCGACGTCGCGCAGGCTCGGGCCGACGCGCAGCGCGCGCACTGGCGCGAGCAGGCGGCGGCGTTCGAGCGCCGCCGACAAGAGCGCGAGGCGGAGCGCAAACGCGAGGCGGCGGCGCGGTCGGTGGTCGTTTTCGCCGATCTGCACGGGCAGCCGGTGCCGGTCGGCGCGCACCTGCTGCCGCAGATTCCGCCGGGACTGGTCCCGCCGGTCTACACGACGTCGCCCGGGGCGATCCGCGGGCGCTCGCCGAGCTTCATCGGCAGCGGATTCTCGCGCGCGGCGCCTTGAGTCTTGCCGGCGCGGCATACGCAGGCGCCCATCGCGGTTATAATTGCCGGTTTCGCGAAAGAAACCCAAGGATTCCGAGATGGTCGTTCTGCGATTGTCGCGCGGCGGCGCGAAGCACCGCCCGTTCTACAGCATCGTCGCCACCAGCAAGCGCAGCCGCCGCGACGGCCGCTTCATCGAGCGCGTCGGCTACTACAACCCGATCGCGTCGGGCAACGAGCAGCCGCTGCGGATCTCGATGGACCGGGTCAAGTACTGGACCGACAACGGCGCGCAGGTGTCGGAAGCGGTCGACCGGCTGATCAAGCAGTTTGCCGAGAAAGAGAAAGCCGCCGCCGCTGCGGCAGCCTGACGCCGCGCCCGCGGCGTTCGCCGCCGGCTCGCCCGAGCCGGCGCCGCCGCAGCCTTCGCCGTCGGCCGTGCCGGAGCGCATCGCGCTCGGTCGCGTCGCCGGCGCCTACGGGCTGCGCGGCTGGATCAAAGTCGTCCCCTACGGCAGCGCTGCCGATTCGGCGCTGCTGCAAACGCGCGATTGGCAGCTGGCGCGCAGCGGCGCCGAGCCGCTGGCGCTGCACCTGACGATCGAGCGCGCGCGCTGCCATGGCGCGGCCGTCGTCGCGAAGATCGCCGGCATCGACGAGCGCGACGGCGCCGAACGGCTCAAGGGTGCCGAGGTGCGGATCAAGCGGATCGATTTCCCGCCGCTGGCCGACGACGAGTACTACTGGGTCGACCTGATCGGTTGCGAGGTGATCAACCCCGACGGGCAACCGCTGGGGCGCGTGGTTTCGGTCGACGATCACGGCGCGCATGCGATCCTGGAGCTCGATGGCGGCGTGCTGATACCGTTCGTATCGGTGTACATCGTATCGGTCGACCTCGGCGCACGCCGGATCGTCGCCGACTGGCAGGCCGATTACTGACCGCGCGCCGGGGGCGGGACCGTGCCGAGCGAGGCCAGCCAGCATGAACGCGGTCACGGGGCGACGATGGAATTCGAGGTCGTGACGATCTTTCCGGAAATGGTCGAGACTGCGGCGCGTTTCGGCGTGACCGGCCGCGCGCTCGAGCGCGGCATCTGGCGGCTGAGAACCTGGAATCCGCGCGATTTCACCGAAGACGCGTACCGCAGCATCGATGATCGCCCGTACGGCGGCGGCCCCGGCATGGTGATGCTCGCCGAGCCGCTCGACCGCTGCCTCGGGGAGATCGCGGCAGCGCGCAGCGCCGCCGGCGCGCCGCCGGCGCCGGTGGTCCATCTGACGCCGTCGGGCGCGCCGCTGACGCAGGCGCGGGTCGCGCAGTGGGCGGGCGCGCCGGCGCTGACGCTGCTGTGCGGCCGCTACGAGGCGGTCGATCAGCGGCTGATCGACGCCCGGGTCGACGAGGAGGTGTCGATCGGCGACTTCGTCGTGTCCGGCGGCGAGCTGCCGGCGCTGTTGCTGATCGACGCGGTGACGCGGCTGTTGCCGGGCGTCATGCAGCACGAGTCTTCGGTGCGGCAGGATTCCTTCGGCGAGGCGCTGCTCGACTGGCCGCACTTCACGCGCCCGGAGACGTTCGGCGGCGTTCCGGTGCCGCCGGTGCTGCTGTCGGGACATCACCAGCGGATCGCCCGCTGGCGCCGCGAGCAGGCGCTGCGTTTGACCGCGCACCGGCGGCCCGATCTGATCGAGCGCGCCCGCGCCGAGGGCCGGCTGTCGGCCGACGACGAGCGATTCCTGCAGCAGCTCGGCCGCGACGGCGGCGGCTGAGGCGCCGCGCATCCCGGGATGCAAATCGGCTAGAATGGAGGGCTTTACGAAAAGTCATCCTCTGCCCGGCACGCACCGCCCAGAACAGGCCGGCGCACGATGACCAGGAGCTTCCCGATGGATCTGATCAAGCAACTCGAGCAGGAAGAGATCGCTCGACTCGGACGCACGATTCCGCAGTTCGCGCCCGGCGACACGGTCGTGGTCAACGTCAACGTCGTCGAAGGCACGCGCAAGCGCGTGCAGGCCTACGAGGGCGTGGTGATCGCCAAGCGCAACCGCGGATTGAACTCGTCGTTCATCGTGCGCAAGATCTCGTCGGGCGAGGGCGTCGAGCGCACGTTCCAGCTGTATTCGCCGCTGATCGCGTCGATCGACGTCAAGCGCCGCGGCGACGTGCGTCGCGCAAAGCTCTATTACCTGCGCGAGCGCTCGGGCAAGTCGGCGCGGATCCGCGAGAAGCTGCCGGGCCGCCGCCCGACGCAGACCGACGCGTCTGCGAGCGCCGCCGATGCCGCGAGCGCGACCGCGACCGGCAAGTAGTTCGAGCGTCGCCGCGGCGACGGCTCGCGTCTGCATGTCGTGCCGGCGGCGTAGCCCGTGACCGACGGCCACCGGATCGGCGCTGCGACGCGCGTCGCACCGGCGGATGCGCCGCCGCGCGGTGCCGGCGACGGCGCCTCGTCGCCGTCGCGGCGCCCGATCCTGGACCCGCGCGCCGCGACCGTCGATCCCCTGGTTGAAGCGCTGCCGCCGGTGCCGCTGGTCCGTCTGCAGCCGGATGCGCTGCGGTCGCGGCTGGCCGATCCGCCGCCGTGGCAGCCGGAGGCCGCGGGCGATCCGATGCGGCTGACGGGCGCGGCCGCGCGCCCGGCCGCCGTGCTGGTGCCGCTGGTTCGGCGGCCGCACGCGCCGACCGTGCTGCTGACCGAGCGCCCGACGCACCTGGCGGTGCATGCGGGGCAGATCGCGTTTCCCGGCGGCCGCAGCGAACCGCACGACGCGTCGGCCGAGGACACTGCGCTGCGCGAAGCGTTCGAGGAGATCGGGCTGCGCCGCGAGCAGGTCGAGCTGATCGGACGACTGCCCCGCTACCGCACCGGCACCGGATTCGACGTCACGCCGGTGATCGGACTGGTCGAGCCGGATCACGCGCTGCGACTCGATCCGAACGAGGTGGCCGAGGCGTTCGAGGTGCCGCTGCCGTTCCTGATGGACCCGGCGAATCATCAGCGCCGGATCTACCGCTGGGAGGACGGCGAGCGCAGCTTCTTCGCGATCCCCTACCGGCCGCCGCATCGACCGCAGCGCGAGTACTTCATCTGGGGTGCGACCGCCGCGATGCTGCGCAACCTGTACCGGCTGCTGGCGGCCTGACACGGCAATGGGATTCGTCGCGCTGATCGTCGCGCTGCTGCTCGACCATCTGCGTCCGCTGTCGCGCGACAACGCGTTCGACCGGACGGCGTCCGCGCTCGCCGATGCGGCATCGACGCACGCGCGGCTGCCGCAGCGCGCGCAAGCGGTCGGCGCATGGCTGCTGGTGACGGTTGGCGCCGTGGCGGCGGTGGCGCTCGCGCAGTGGCTGCTGTGGCAGCTGCATCCGCTGCTGGTGTTCGCGCTGCACGTCGCGGTGCTGTATGCGACGCTCGGGCTGCGGCGGGCGAACGACGCGATCAACGAGATCCAGGTCGCGCTCGCCGCGAACGATCCGGAAGGCGCGCGCGCGGCGCTGCAGCGCTGGGTTCGGCACGACGCGCCCGACACCGTGGTGCTCGGCACCACGCGCGCCGACGTGTGCCAAGCGACGATCGTGCAGGCGCTGATCGGGGTGCACCGCAATTTCTTCGGGCCGCTGTTCTGGTACCTGGTGCTGCCCGGGGCGATCGGGCCGGTGCTGTACCGCAGCGCACAGCTGCTGGCTGCGCGCTCGCACCGGCTCGGCGCCGCCGATGCCGAGTTCGCGGCAACCGCATACCGCTGGCTCGACTGGCTGCCGCTGCGCGTTGCGGCGGCCGGTTTCGCGGTGGTCGGCAACTTCGAGGACGCGATGGTCGGCTGGCGCAGCGCGACCGAGTCGCGCAGCGTCGATCCGCAGCGGGCGATCCTGATCGGCGCCGGCGGCGGCGCGCTCGGGCTGCGATTGGCCGATCCGTTCGCGGCGGCCGCGCCGGTGGCCGACGGCGCCGTCGTGGTCGCGAGTCCGTCCGCAAACGGCGATTATGAATCCTCCGCAGATGCGCCCGTCGGCCTGCCGCCGCACGAGCTGTCGTCCGAGCCGCAGCCGCGGTCGGCAGCGGGCCCGGCCGTGGGCCGGAATTCCGGCACCGAAGCCGTCGCGGACGGCGCGGGCTTCGAGCCCGACGCTGCCGCGGTCGCCAGCGCGGCCGGGCTGGTTTGGCGATCGATCGTGTTGTGGATCGTGCTGTTCGGGATGTTGACCGCCGCCAGCTACTGATCGCGATCGCGCGATCAGTCTTCGCTCAACCGCAGGTACATCCGGTAGCGCAGCGGGTCGATCGTTCCGGCGTGCGCGGCTGCGGCGATCGCGCAGCCGGGTTCCTGCCGGTGCCGGCAGTTGTGGAACCGGCAGTGCCCGAGCAGCGGCGCGAATTCCCGCATCGCATGGTCGCGCTGCGACGCCGACAGGTGCGCCAGCGCGAACGTCTGGTAGCCCGGCGAGTCGATCAGCCACGAGCGCGTTCCGCCGGCGATCGGCTCGGGCAGCTCGAACGCGCGCGTGAACGTGGTCGTGTGGCGCCCGGCGCGCAGCGCCTGCGAGATCTCGCGCGTGCGCAGGTCGGCCTGCGGCACCAGCGTGTTGACCAGAGTCGACTTGCCCATCCCGCTTTCGCCGATCAGCAGCGTCACCCGCGATCGCAGCCGCGGCGCGAGCGCGGCGACGGTGTCGTGCGGCGAGTGGCGCGCGGAAACCCTGAACACCGGATAGCCGAGCCGCTCGTACAGCGCAAGCCGCGGCTCGATCCGTGCGATCGGCTGCGGCAGGTCGCTTTTGGTCGCGATCACCAGCGACTCGACGCCCTCGGCTTCGACCGCGATCATCGCCCGCA
>DATLGW010000238.1:0-2444 GCA_035540315.1 Burkholderiaceae bacterium
TTGCGCGGCGCCACGTCGACACGCCGAGCGTCATCGGCGCCGGCGGCGTCTTCGGCATCGTGAAGCCAGTGATCACCAGGTCGGCCCGCTGGTTCTCGCCCCAGTGGCCTTCGACCATGTACAGCGTCGCGCGCAGCCAGATGTCGCGATCGGGCACGCACAGCGCCTCGATGATCGAATGGCACGCGTCGTCGAACTGCGACAGCGTCATCTCGAACGGAAAATGCAGCAGCCTCGCCGATCGCTGCAGCCGCTCGTGATGGCGAGGCACCGCGACGATTCCCATCGAGCCGTCGGGCTGCCAGTACGCCTTCAGCCCTTCGAACACGTTCAGCCCGCGAAACGCCGCCTCGCTCGACACGTGGATCACCGCATTCTCGTACGGGCGAACCTTGCCCTCGAAATATGCGTATTTGGGCTTCTGCAGCACGACCATCTTCGTTGAGCCTCCCTAGCTCGTGACCAGCTGCGCGTCGGCGACGTCGGCCAGCCCGACCCCGACGTAGTTGGAATAGGACTGCGGCGACAGCTGGCGTCGCCCGTCGATCAGCACCGGCGCCTCGCCCAGGCCGCCCAGCAGCGCCGGCACGTTCGCATACTGCGGCCAGCGCGTGACCAGCAGCACCGCATCGGCGCCGGCAAGCGCCGCGCGCAGGTCCGGCTCGAAACGGACCGCGGCGGCGTCGACGCCGCGCGCCGCGAGCTCGCGGCGGCCGGTGTCGATCGCAATCGGGTCGTGCGCGACCACCTGCGCACCGTCGGCGAGCAGCCGCCCGATGATCGGAACCGCCGGCGATTCGCGGACGTCGTCGGTCCCCGGCTTGAACGCGAGCCCCAGCACCGTCACGCGGCGCCCGCGCAGCGAGCCGAGCCGGCGCGCTGCCATGTCGACCATCCGCTGCGGCTGCGACTCGTTGATCCGGATCACCGCATCGAGCAGCGGCGTGGCTGCGCCGCGCGCGTGCGCCTCCGCGATCAGCGCCTTGACGTCCTTCGGAAAGCAGCTGCCGCCGAAACCGCAGCCGGCCCACAGAAAGCTCGCCGCCGACACGATCTGCTGCCGGCCTTCGGCATCGCGCCAGGTCAGGTGCTTCATCCGGTGCACGCCCGGCATCACGTCGGCGACGTCGACGCCGCCGACCGCCTCGCAATAGCGGGCGAGCTCGTTGGAGAACGAGATCAGCGTCGCCAGCAACGCGTTCGACGCATATTTGATCGCCTCGGCAGTGCGCGGCGTCGTGCGCACCAGCGGCACCGTCGGGAACGCCGAATACAGCGCCGCGAGCCGCTCGATCGAGCGCTCGTCGATGCCGCCGACGACGATGCGGTCGGGCTCCATGAAGTCGCGCACCGCGACCCCTTCGGCGAGGAACTCCGGATTCATGCCGAGCCCGAAGTCGACGCCGGCGGTCTTGCCCGATGCCTGCTCGAGCGCCTCGCGCACCGGCCCGTCAGTCGTTCCGGGTATCACCGTGCTCTTGACCGCGATCACGCACCAGTCGTCGCGATCGCGCAGCAGCCGCCCGAGCTGGCGCGCCGCCTCGAGCACGTACGACAGGTCGATCCGCTGCCCGTCGAACGGCGTGCCGACGCAGATCAGCGCGACGTCGGCGCCGGCGAACGCGTCGGCGAGCGACGTCGTCGCGCGCAGCCGCTCGCCCGCGTTGCGCGCCAGGATCGCTTCGAGCCCTTCCTCGAAGATCGGCGGCTGGCCGCGGTTGATCGCGTCGACCTTCGCCGGATCGATATCGACGCAGGTCACCTGATGACCGACCTCGGCCAGGCATGCGCCCGACACGAGCCCCACGTATCCGGTACCGACCACGCAGACTCGCATCACGCCGCCTCGCCGCCGCGGTTGAACCAGTACCAGTTCAGCGTGCGTCCGATGCCGTCGTCGACGTCGATCTCGGGCGCATAGTCGAGCTCTTCGCGCGCCTTGCGGATCACCGGGCAGCGTCGGTTCGGGTTGTCGGTCAGGTACGCGGACTCCGAGCTCGGCTTGTGCACGACGCGGCCCTGATAGCCCCACAGTGCCGACGCGTGCTTGACGACCAGGTCGGCGAGCTCGCGCATCGACACCTCGGGCTTTTCGATGCCGATGTTGTACGGCTCGCCGCGGCGTCCTCGCACCAGCACCTTCAGGTAGCCGACCAGCGCATCGGCGACGTAGCAGAACGTGCGCGTCGGCGTGCCGTCGGAGAGCATCACGATGTCGCGGCCGGCCAGCGCGTCGCGCGCGAAATCCGGCAGCACGCGGCCGTCGGTCAGCTTGAGCCCCGGCCCGTAATTGTTGAACGGCCGCGCGACCGAAACCGGCACGCCGTGATGCTGCGCGTAGATGACGCACAGCGTCTCGCCCAGCCGCTTCGACTCGTCGTAGCATGCGCGCGGCCCGGTGCACGACACCAGCCCGCGATAGGTCTCGGGGGTCGGAATCGCGT
>DATLGW010000239.1:0-3448 GCA_035540315.1 Burkholderiaceae bacterium
GATCCATGCGAAGGCGTGGCTCGCGCAGCAGCTGATCGATGCGGCGTGGCAGCGCAACCGCGCCGCGCTCGCCCAGGCGGCCGGCACCACGCCGTCCGACCCGATCGCGATGGCGCGGCCTTGGGCATGGGCCGACACCACGCCGGTCGCGCGGCTGGAATTCCCGGCGCTCGGCCGCTCGTTGATCGTGCTGGCCGGCGAGTCGGGTCGCACGCTGGCGTTCGGCCCCGGCCATCGGCCCGGCACGCCTTGGCCGGCGCACGACGGCAACGCGGTCGTCAGCGGCCATCGCGACACCCACTTCGCGCTGCTGCGCCGGCTGCAGGTCGGCGACGCGATCGACGCCGAGTCGATCGGCGGCCGGCGGCTGCGCTACCGGGTCGTGCAGTTGCTGGTGACCGACAAGCATGCGGTGCACCTGACCGCGGATCGCGGGCAGACGGAGCTGACGCTGGTGACCTGCTGGCCGTTCGATGCCGCGGCCGCCGGCGGACCTGGACGATACGTCGTGCGCGCGGTGCGAGCCGATCGCTGACGAGAGTCCCACTTGCGAGCAGAACGCCGTGCGGGGGCTGTGCGATCATCTGCTGCGACGCTCGCAATTCGACGGCGCAGGAGGGGACGCGATGAACGAACGCGGTGCCGCAGGGCCGCGCCCGACGGCGGTGCGGGGAGCCGAACGCAACAAGGTCGTCGCTGCCGACGAAGCGGTCGAGCTGATCCGCGCCGGCGATACCGTCGCCACCGGAGGCTTCGTCGGCATCGGCTTCGCCGAGGAGATCGCGCTGGCGCTGCAGGCGCGCTTCCTCGCGTCCGGCGACGACGCTCCCGGCACGCGCCCGAGCGGCCTGACGCTCGTGTATGCGGCCGGGCAGGGCGACGGCAAGGAACGCGGGCTGAACCACCTGGCGCACGCGGGACTGGTGCGCCGCGTGATCGGCGGCCACTGGGGCCTGGTGCCGCGGATGCAGGCGCTCGCGGTGTCGAACCAGATCGAGGCCTACAACCTGCCGCAGGGCGTGATCACGCACCTGTTCCGCGACATTGCCGCCGGCAAGCCCGGCCATCTGAGCCGGGTCGGGCTCGACACCTTCGTCGATCCGCGCCACGGCGGCGGCAAGCTGAACGAGCGAACGACCGAGGACCTGGTCGAGCTGATGCAGATCGGCGGCGCGCCGTACCTGTTCTACAAGGCGTTTCCGATCCACGTCGGCATCGTGCGCGGCACGACCGCCGATGCCGACGGCAACGTGACGATGGAGCGCGAGGCGCTGACGCTGGAGGTGCTGTCGATCGCGATGGCAGCGCACAACTGCGGCGGCATCGTGATCGCGCAGGTCGAGCGGCTGGCCGAGCGCGGCAGCCTGAATCCGCGCCAGGTGAAGATTCCGGGCCTGCTGGTCGACTGCGTCGTCGTCGCGCGGCCGGAGAACCATCGGCAGACGTTCGCGACGCCGTACAACCCGGCGTTCGCCAGCGAGATCCGGGTGCCGGTCTCGGCGATCGCGCCGATGCCGCTGGACGCGCGCAAGGTGATCGCGCGCCGCGCGGCGATGGAGCTGCGCCCGAACGCGGTCGTCAACCTCGGCATCGGCATGCCCGAAGGGATCTCGTCGGTCGCCAACGAGGAGAAGATCCTCGATCTGGTCACGCTGACCGCTGAGCCCGGCGTGATCGGCGGACTGCCGGCCTCAGGGCTCGATTTCGGCGCGGCGGTCAACGCGCAGGCGATCATCGACCAGCCGTATCAGTTCGATTTCTACGACGGCGGCGGGCTCGACATCGCGTTCCTCGGCCTCGCGCAAGCCGACCGGCGGGGCAACCTGAACGTGTCGAAGTTCGGACCGCGGCTGGCCGGCGCCGGCGGCTTCATCAACATCAGCCAGAACGCGAAGAGCCTGGTCTTCGTCGGCACGTTCCGCGCCGGCGCGATGCGGCTGCGCGTTGCCGGCGGCAGGCTGCACATCGATTCCGACGGGCCCGAGTGCAAGTTCGTCTCCGAGGTCGAGCATCGGACGTTCTCCGGCGCGCTGGCGGCCGCCGCAGGCAAGCCGGTGCTGTACGTGACCGAGCGCTGCGTGTTCCGGCTCGTGCCCGAGGGGCTGGAGCTGATCGAGATCGCGCCGGGCGTGGACCCGCAGCGCGACATCCTCGCGCAAATGCGGTTCGAGCCGATCGTGCACGATCCGCGCCCGATGGATCCGAGGCTGTTCGAGCCCGCGCCGATCGGGCTGCGCGCGCGGCTGCTCGACGTGCCGCTGGCGGCGCGCTTCGATTTCGACCCGCAGCGCGACACGCTGTTCCTGAACTTCGAGAAGCTGCGGGTCGACTCGCGCGGGCTGATCGACGAGGTCGCGCGCAACGTGCGCGCGATCTGCGAGCCGCTCGGGCGCAAGGTGTACGCCGTCGTCAACTACGACGGCTTCGAGATCCTGCCCGAGCTCGAGGACGCATGGGCGGCAATGGTCAAGGACGTGGTCGCCCGCCACTACGTCGAGGTGACGCGCTACACGACCAGCTCGTTCATGCGGGCCAAGCTCGGGCATGCGCTCGAGCAGCGCGGCGTCGCAGCGCACATCTTCGAGAGCGCCGACGAGGCGCTGCGCGGGCTGCGCCGGGCTGCCAACGACGCCGCGGCCGCTTAGGGAACCGTTCCGCCGACCCTCAGCTGCCCGACGCCCTTGCGTCGAGCAGCCGCTCGATGTCGGGCGCGATCGCTTCGGGTTCGGTCTTGAACGAGTAACGGCGAAGGACGTTGCCGTCGCGATCGACGAGGAACTTCGTGAAGTTCCACTTGATCGGCTGCTCGCCTTTGGAGTCCGGCGCGCGCTGCTTCAGGAACGCGAACAGCGGGTGGGTCGCGTCGCCGTTCACGTCGATCTTGGCGAACATCGGAAACTGCACGCCGTAGCGGGTCTCGCAGAACTGCGCGATCTGCGCATGGGTGCCAGGCTCCTGCGCGCCGAACTGATTGCAGGGGAAGCCGAGCACGACGAAGCCGCGGTCGCGGTAGCGCTGGTACAGCTGCTGCAGTCCGCCGTACTGCGGCGTCATTCCGCACTGGCTCGCGACGTTGACGACCAGCGCGACCTGGCCGCGGTAGCGCGCCAGGTCGATCCGCTCGCCGGCAATCGTGTCGGCCTCGAAATCCCAGGCGCTCGCCGGCGCGCTCGTCGAAGTCATTCCCCCACCTCCAGCGCCACCAGGAACCGCGACACCATGTTGTAGGCCGCGACCGTGCCGACCAGCTCGACCAGGTGCCGCTCGTCGCCGATCGCATGCCGCGCCGCGTCGAACGTCGCGTCGTCCACGCGTACCGTGCGGGTCATCTGCACGGTCAGCGCGAGCACCGCGCGCTCGGCCGCGTCGAAACGCGCAGTGTCCTGCAGCGCCGCCTGCAGGTCGTGCAGCGCGTCGACCTGCGCCTGCTGGCCGCCTGCCTTCAGGT
>DATLGW010000240.1:0-3666 GCA_035540315.1 Burkholderiaceae bacterium
GCCGCCAGCAGCCACGGCAGCGTGACCACGCCCCAGCGGTCGAGCAGCGGACCGAGCAGCAGCACCGCACCGATGAAGCCGATCGAGCCCCACAACCGCAGCCGGCCATAGCGGCCGGCATCGCCGCGCGCCACGTGCAGCGCCATCGCCTCGGCGATCGGCAGCTGCGCCGCGGTCGCGAAGAACAGCACCAGCATCAGCGCGGCGAACCCCGGCGCCGAGGCCGCGGCCGGAAACAGCAGCATCGTCGCGACCGCGACCGCCGCGCTCACCCGCAGCAGCACGACGCGCTTGCCGCTGCGATCGGCCAGCCAGGCCCAGAACGCCGGCGCGAAGATTCGCAGCGCCTGCGGCAACGACATCAGCACGCCGATCTCGACGATCGACAGGCCGCGAGCGGCGAAATACAGCGCTGCGTACGGCGACAGCGCGCCGATGAACGCGAAGTACGTCAGGAACAGCGCGCGGACGCCGCCGGCGACTCCGAGCTGCAGGCGCCCCGGCAGATTCACCGCGCGCTCGTCAGGCCGCGACCGTGCCGCAGCGGATCGATGCCAGCCACGTCAGGCTGCGCCGGCCGGCTCAGCCGATTGCGCCGGGTATCTTCGGCGTCGTCGTGACGACGTCGCCGCACTGCGCCCGATGCCGCAGCGCATGGTCCATCAGCACCAGCAGCAGCATCGCCTCGGCGATCGGCACTGCGCGCAGGCCGACGCACGGATCGTGGCGGCCATGCGTCTCGACCGTGGTCGGATTGCCCTGCAGGTCGATCGAGCGCTTCGGCAGCCGGATGCTGGAGGTCGGCTTGACCGCGAGCGAGACCGTCAGCGGCTGACCGGTCGTGATGCCCCCGAGCACGCCACCCGCGTGATTCGACGCGAATCCCTGCGGCGTGAGGTCGTCGCCGTGCTCGCTGCCGCGCTGCACGACTGCCGCGAAGCCCGCGCCGATCTCCACGCCCTTGACCGCATTGATGCCCATCATCGCGTGCGCGATGTCGGCGTCGAGCCGATCGAACACCGGCTCGCCCAAGCCGACCGGCACGTTCTCGGCGACCACATTGACCCGCGCACCGCAGGAATCGCCTTGCTTGCGCAACCGGTCGAGGTACGACTCGAGCTGCGGCACGATCTGCGCGTTCGGCGCGAAGAACGGATTGCGGTGCACCTCGCTCCAGTCGGCGAACGGGATCGGGACCTCTCCCAGCTGCGCCAGGTAGCCTCGAACGATCAGCCCATGGCGCTGCGACAGCCATTTGCGCGCGATCGCCGCGGCCGCGACGCTGACCGCCGTCAGCCGAGCCGATGCGCGGCCGCCGCCGCGCGGATCCCGAACCCCGTACTTCTGCCAGTACGCGTAGTCCGCATGGCCCGGCCGGAACGTCTGTGCGATCTTGTCGTAGTCCTTGCTGCGCGCATCCTCGTTGCGGATCAGAAACCCGATCGGGGCGCCGGTCGTGCGGCCCTGGTAGACACCCGACAGGATCTCGACCCGGTCGCTCTCCTGGCGCTGCGTGACGTGGCGCGACGTCCCCGGCTTGCGCCGATCCAGGTCCGGCTGCAGGTCCGCTTCCGACAGCTCCAACCCCGGCGGGCAGCCGTCGACCACGCCGCCGATCGCCGGTCCGTGCGACTCGCCGAACGACGTGACGGTGAACAGGTGCCCGAGCGTGCTACCCGACATTGCGGACCTCTTGCGTCGCCTGCGCGAGGCGCGCGAGCACCGTACCGCGCGGCATCAGCGCCAGCATCGCGTCGAGCGACGGCGTCTGCGCGCGGCCGAACACCCGCAGCCGCACCGGGATCGCCAGCTGCGGCATCTTCAGCTTGTGCTCGGCCAGCGTCTGCTTCAGCGCCGCGGCGATTGCGCCGGCCGTCCATTCGCACTGGTTCAGCCGAGCGCGGAACGCGTCGAGCGCCGGCGCGGGCGCCGGATGCTGCGCGAGCTCGGCGTCGAGCTGCGGATTCAGCCGCACCGGCTCGACGAAGAACAGCAGGCAGTGGTCGGCCAGCTCCTCGAGCGTCGCCGCCCGGTCCTTCAGCAGCGCGGATGCTGCGGCCAGGTCGATCGCGCGCTGCTGCGACGGGTCGATGCCGCGCCGCTGCAGCCGCGGCCGCAACCGCTGCGCAAGGTCCTCCGGCGCGAGCGCCTTCAAATAGTGCGCGTTGAGCCAGCGCAGCTTGTCCGGATCGAACTGCGCCGGCGATTGCGACAGATGGCTGCCGTCGAACCACTGCACCAGCTGCTCGCGCGAGAAGATCTCGTCGTCGCCGTGGCTCCAGCCCAGCCGCGCGAGGTAATTCACGACCGCCTCCGGCAGGAAGCCCTGCTCGTCGTATTGCGTGACCGCGACCGCCCCGTGTCGCTTCGACAGCTTCTGGCCGTCCGGTCCGTGGATCATCGGCACGTGCCCGTATTCCGGCAGCTCGGCGCCAAGGGCGCGCAGGATGTTGATCTGCCGCGGCGTGTTGTTCACGTGATCGTCGCCGCGGATCACATGCGTGATCCGCATGTCCCAGTCGTCGACGACGACGCAGAAGTTGTATGTCGGCGTGCCGTCCGAACGCGCGATCACCAGGTCGTCGAGCTCCGAATTCGCGATCGCGATCGTCCCCTTGACCAGATCGTTCCAGACGACCGCCCCGTCGTCCGGATTGCGAAACCGCACGACCGGCTTGACGCCCGGCGGCGGCGTACGGCCCGCCCGCGCAGCGGCGTCCGGGCGCCAGCGCCCGTCGTAGCGCGGCTTCTCGCCGCGTGCGCGCTGCGCGTCGCGCATCTCGTCGAGCTCCTGCGGCGATGCATAGCAATGGTAGGCAGTGCCTGCCGCCAGCATCTGGCCGATCACCTCGCGGTAGCGGCCCATCCGCTGCATCTGGAAATACGGGCCCTCGTCGGCATCGAGCTGCAGCCACGCCATCCCGTCGAGGATCGCCTGCACCGCCTCCGGCGTCGATCGCTCGACGTCGGTGTCCTCGATGCGCAGGATGAACACGCCCCCATGGTGCCGCGCATAGGCCCAGGCGAACAGCGCGGTGCGCGCGCCGCCGATGTGCAGATAGCCGGTCGGCGAAGGCGCGAAGCGGGTGCGAACGGGGCGATCCGGTGGGGCGGCAGTCATGTCGATCCAGCGCGGAAGCTGCGCTAAACCTCTGATTCTAGGGCATTCGGCTGGCAGGACCCGGCGGGTTGTGGCATCATTCGCCTTCGCGCCCGCCTCATGCGGGCGCACCACCGCATCCCGATCGGGCGGTTAGCTCAGCGGTAGAGCACTGTCTTCACACGGCAGGGGTCACTGGTTCGATCCCAGTACCGCCCACCAGAAAAAATCCGAAGATACAAGGACTTACTTCATTTCCTCTGTTTCAGAAACCCAGCTCCGTCAACTTTCCGTCAACTTAGAACGGCAAGCAGGTACCGCCATCGACGCGTCCGCGGGGCCGCAAGCAACGATGGACGGTCCGCCTCCAGTCGTTCACTCAGGTTGACGACTCATCATTGCGCGGCAGACGCACTGAATCTCCCCCTGCTCGGAACGCAGGGTTGCCGCGCCGCCGTGAGCCCGTGCGATTTCGCCGCCGAACAATCGGCGCCCGCCTGCGTCAGCCACACACTCCACATCGGCTGGTCGCGATGCTCGATGGCTTGATTACAGGACTACAGCAC
>DATLGW010000241.1:0-5080 GCA_035540315.1 Burkholderiaceae bacterium
GAATAGGGTCTGATCCGCTGGCGCGCGAGGCGGTGCGCTAGGATCGGCGCTTTGGCGTGCGCTCGCGGGCGCGTCGCCGCGCCTGCCCATCTTCCGGTCCGATCGTGCAACGAAAAACAAGCTTCCGCATCTCCGAAGGCCAGCCGTTTCCGCTGGGCGCCACTCCCGACGTTCGCGGCGTGAACTTCGCGCTGTTCTCGGCGAACGCGACCAAGGTCGAGTTGTGCCTGTTCGACGACAAGGGCAAGCGCGAGCTCGAGCGCATCGAGCTGCCCGAATACACCGACGAGGTCTGGCACGTGTACGTGCACGACTTGCGGCCCGACGCGGTCTACGGTTACCGGGTGCACGGGCCGTTCGCGCCGGAGTCCGGGCACCGCTTCAACCCGAACAAGCTGCTGCTCGACCCGTACGCGAAGGAGCACGTCGGCGAGCTGGTGTGGAATCCGGCGGTGTTCGGCTATCCGCTGGGCACCGACGAGGACGCCGACCTGAAGCTCGACGAGCGCGACAGCGCGCCGTTCGTGCCGAAGTGCAAGGTCGTCGACACCACGTTCTCGTGGAAGCATCCGCGCCAGCCGCGGGTGCCGTGGGACCGCGTGATCGTCTACGAGATGCAGGTCCGCGGCTTCACGAAGATGCACCCGGCGGTGCGGCCGAAGAATCGCGGCACGTTCGCCGGATTGTCGCAGCTCGAGGTGATCCGCTACATCAAGGATCTGGGCGTGACGTCGGTCGAGCTGCTGCCGATCCACTCGTTCGTCAACGACAGCCTGCTGCTCGAGAAGGGCCTGACGAACTACTGGGGCTACAACACGATCGGCTTCTTCGCGGTCGATCCGCGCTATCTCGCGTCCGACTCGGTCGCCGAGTTCGAGGAGATGGTCGACCGCTTCCACGAGGCCGGCCTGGAGGTGATCCTCGACGTCGTCTACAACCACACCGCCGAAGGCAGCGAGCGGGGCCCGACGCTGTCGTTCCGCGGCATCGACAACGCGTCGTACTACCGGCTGATGCCGGACAACCCGCGCTACTACATCAACGACACCGGCACCGGCAACACGCTGAACCTGTCGCATCCTCGGGTGCTGCAGATGGTGACCGACAGCCTGCGTTACTGGGTCACCGAGATGAAGGTCGACGGATTCCGTTTCGACCTGGCGACGATCCTCGGGCGCGAGCCCTACGGCTTCGATCAGGGCGGCGGGTTCCTCGACAGCTGCCGGCAGGATCCGATCCTGTCGAGCGTGAAGCTGATTGCCGAACCGTGGGACTGCGGGCCCGGCGGCTACCAGGTCGGCGGCTTTCCTCCCGGCTGGGCCGAATGGAACGACCGCTTCCGCGACACCGTGCGCAGCTACTGGAAGGGCGACGAAGGCGTTGCCAGCGATCTCGCGACGCGCGTGACCGCATCGGGCGACAAGTTCAACCACCGGGGCCGCCGGCCGTGGGCGAGCGTGAACTTCGTCACCGCGCACGACGGGTTCACGCTGAACGACCTGGTGTCGTACAACGACAAGCACAACGAGGCCAACGGCGAGGAAAACCGCGACGGGCACTCGGACAACCGCTCGTGGAACTGCGGCGTCGAAGGACCGACCGACGACCCGGAGATCCGCACGCTGCGCGAACGGCAGAAGCGAAACTTCCTCGCGACGCTGCTGCTGTCGCAGGGCACGCCGATGCTGCTGGCCGGCGACGAGTTCGGGCGCACGCAGCGGGGCAACAACAACGCGTATTGCCAGGACAACGACATCAACTGGATCGACTGGCGCGGCATCGATGCCGACGGCCGCGCGCTGATCGAGTTCGTGAAGAAGCTGACGACGCTGCGGCGCAGCCTGCCGGTGCTGCGACGCAATCGCTGGCTGACGGGCGTCTACAACGAGGACCTGCAGGTCACCGACGTCACCTGGCTGAGCCCGGACGCCACGCCGATGGAGCAGTCGCAATGGGACGATCCGCTGATGCGGTGTTTCGGCATGCTGATCGACGGGCGGGCCCAGGCATCGGGGATCCGGCGGCCGGCGTCGGACGCCACGCTGCTGCTGGTGTTCAACGCGCATCACGACGCGGTCGAGTTCACGCTGCCGGAGGTTCCCGGCGGCGATCGCTGGACCTGCCTGATCGACACGAACCAGCCGGTGCGCCAGGAGCTCGAGCAGTTCGACTCCGGCGCGACGTACCTGGTCACCGGCCGCTCGATGCTGCTGTTCGCGCAGGCCCGCCCCGACACGCAGCGGCTGTTCGTGCCGCTGGAGGAGCGGCTGCTCGGCAACGGGCGCGGGTAGCGGCGCAGCGGCCACGGACGAACCGATGACGCCGCGCGGGTACAACGCTGCGCTGGCGCTGGCCAGCGTCGCAGCGACCTCGGTTGCCTGGCTGGTCGCGCTGAACCTGACGCTGGGCCAGCGGCGGCTGGGCCGCGGCATCGAGCGGCTCTACTCGATCCACGAGCCGGAATTCCGGCGCACGTTCGATGCGCTGCTCGGCTCGGCGATCGTGCCAGGCAACCGCTATCGGGTGCTGACGAACGGCGACGAGATCTTTCCGGCGATGCTGCGCGCGATCCGCAGCGCCACCCGCAGCGTGAACTTCGAGACGTACATCTACTGGTCCGGCGAGGTTGCGCTGGAGTTCGCGCAGGCGCTCGCCGAGCGGGCCAGCGCCGGCGTCAAGGTCCATGTGCTGCTCGACTGGTTCGGCAGCAAGGAGATCGATCCGAGCTGCGTCGAGCAGATGCGGCGCGCCGGCGTGCAGGTACAGCGGTTCCATGCGCCGAGCTGGGGCAACGTGGCACGGTTCAATCACCGCACGCACCGCAAGCTGCTGATCGTCGACGGCCGGATCGGCTTCACGGGCGGCGTCGGAATTGCGCCGCAGTGGACGGGCAACGCGCAGGACGCCGATCACTGGCGCGATACGCATTTCCAGGTCGAAGGTCCGGTGGTGGCGCGGATGCAGGCGGTCTTCTGCGACAACTGGATCAATTCGACCGCCTGCGTGCTGCACGGCGACGACTACTTTCCGGCGCTCGAGCCGGTCGGTGACGCCGACGCGCAGATGTTCATGAGCTCCCCCGCGGGCGGCAGCGAGAGCATGCAGCTGATGTACCTGCTGGCGATCAACGCGGCCGAACGCACGATCGACATCGCGAATGCGTATTTCCTGCCCGACGAGCTGACGAAGTCGACGCTGATCAAGGCGTTGCGGCGGGGCGTGAGGCTGCGGCTGATCGTGCCCGGCGAGCACATCGACGTCGCGGTCGTGCGGCGCGCATCGCGCGCGACCTGGGGCGCGCTGCTGCGCGCCGGCGCCGAGATCCACGAGTACCAGCCGACGATGTTCCACTGCAAGGTGATGATCGTCGACGGCTTGCTGGTGTCGGTCGGTTCGACTAACTTCGACAACCGCTCGTTCCGGCTGCACGACGAGGCGAACCTGAACCTGTACGACCGCGGCTGCGCGGCCGAATTGACTGCGCAGTTCGAGCGCGACCTGCAGCGGTCGCGCCGGATCACGTACGCCGACTGGCGCGCGCGGCCGGTGCACGAGAAGGTGGTCGAGTTGTCGGCGGCCGTGCTCAAGCCCCAGCTTTGAGCCTGCGTTGCGCCGACCCGTGAAAAAGGCGGCCGATGCCAGGCATCGTGCCGCCTTCTGCCCGGCTCCGGCGGAGCCGGAACCGGCAAGGGCGCCGGACCCTCAGCGGGACATCGTGCGCGTGCGGCGGGGGCGGCTCGCGTCGCTGATCGCTTCCTTGGCGTCGCCGATCCGCTTCTGCGTCTTGCCTTCGACCTGCCGCGCCGCTCCCTTGGCTTCCTGCCGCGGGCTGCCGAGCGCCTCGCCGGTCTTGCGCTGCACCTTGCCGGCGGCGTCCTTGGCCGCGCCCTTGACCTGATCTCTGTTCATCGCTTGCTCCTCGAGCAAAACGCGGACCTCCGCGCGCTAACGCAGAGAGCAAGGCTCGTGCCCGCCTGTCGCGCGGCGCTCGCCGCGTCAGTCGTCCCAGCAGCAAATGCTCGTTTCGCGGCGGATGTGTCCGCCCGCCAGCGACGCGACGCTGATCGTCATCACGCGGCAGCCGTCGGGGTACTCGCACACGCTGGCATACGCGAGCCGCTCGTCGCCGGCGACCCCCGATTCGAGCCGATGCGCCATGCTGCGGCTGCAGAGGTCGTCGAACATGCCGTGGATCGACGCCCGTCCGCGCAGCACCAGCGGCTGGCTCGGCGGGTAACGCGGATTGACGATCGTGAACTCTGCGTCGTCGGCGTAAAGGCTCGCCAGCAGCGCCGCGTCGCGCCGCTCGTAGCCGGAGCGGATCCGCTCGAGCACCTCGGCCGGCTGGGGCTGCGCGCGGCCCGGCGAACCGGCGCCTGCATCCGATGCGGTCATCGTCGACTCCTGGTCAATCCGATCGCCCGATTCTGGACGGCAGTTGCGGCGTTGCCAAGAGTACCGGCGCCGGCGCTGGGCTCGTCAGCGTCCGGTGCCGCCCGAAAGCGCCTCGAAAGCCAGGTGCGTCGACAGGAACGCCGAGCGGGCGAGCGGGGCCAGCGTCTCGCTGCGGGCCAGCCGGTCGGCCAACGGACCCTTGATCTCGGCCAGATGCAGCCGCAGGCCGCGCTCGCGCAGCGCGTGCGCCAGTTCGGCCAGCATCTCGGCGCCGCTCGCGTCGACGCGGTTCACCGACGACATCACCAGCACCACGTCGGCAACGTCCGATTCCGCATCGACATGCTGCAGGATCCGTTGCTCGATCGGGCGGGCGTTCGTGAACAGCAGGTTCTCGTCGATTCGCAGCGCCAGCAGCCGCGGTTGCGTGTCGACTCGCTGGCGTGCGACGTTGCGAAAGTGCTGCGTTCCCGGCACGCGACCGACCACCGCAATGTGCGGGCGGTGCGTGCGCCAGACCAGCGTCGCCAGCGATGCGCCGACTCCTGCGGCGATCCCGGCCTCGACGCCGAGCGCGAGCACGCCGGCGAACGTCGCCGCCAGTGCCAGCGCATCGGCGCGGTCGTAGCGCCAGGTCCGCACGAACGTGCGGACGTCGATCAACGGCGCAACCGCGATGATGATC
>DATLGW010000242.1:0-4486 GCA_035540315.1 Burkholderiaceae bacterium
CGCCGGCTTGGCCGGCGCGGCGCCGCCGAGCGTCGACGGCAATGGCGCCGGTTCGACCTGCGACTGTGCCGGAGTACCCGGGCCTCCGATCCACGAGCTGATCTTCGACAGGTCCGTGTCACGGCCGAAGAAGAACGCCAGCGCGACGACCACGATCAGGCTGAGCACGACCCACGGCAACAAGCCGTGACGCTCGTGCGTCTCAAAGCCGAAGCCGCCCGGCGCCTTCGGCAGCGGCGCGCCCAGCGACGGCACCGGCCGCACGTCGGCGGTCGGCGCCGCGCCCAATGACTTCACCAGCGGCTCGACGTCGGCGCCGATCAGGCGGCCGTAGCTGCGCAGCGCGCCGCGAACGAACGCATTGCCCGGCAGCGCCGACCACTCGCCGCGCTCGATCGCCTCGATCTGGCGCGGCGACATCTTCAGCCGGTGCATGATGTCGGCCTGGCTGAAGCCTTTCGCCTGCCGCGCAGCGACGAGCTGCTCGACCGTCTCGATCGATCCGGTTGCACCCGGCCGATCGTTCTCGACCATGTCCTCACTCACCGAAAGCACCTCGCTGCAGTAGGTTCGCTTCGTGCGACGCCGGAAAGCGCCGGCGCAACTGCGACGACAGGCTCGCGAGGGTGTCGCGGTCGCCTGCCCGGCGCTCGACTCGGATCGCCAGCCACAGCGTCTCCGGCGTCGGCTCGAAACTCGAGATCAGGCGCTTCGAGTAGAAGCGCGCCCGCTCCAGATCGCCGCGTCGCAGGTAGATCTCGCCCAGGTTGTACATCGCGACCGGATTGCTCGGATCGACCTGGAACGAGCGCTGGAAGTAGCCCTCGGCCGCCGCTTCGTCGCCGGCAAGGCGCGAGCAGATTCCGGCGTTGTGCAGCGGCATCGCGGGCGTCGCGTACAGCGGGTTCTTCAACGCGGTCCGGAAGTACTCGATCGACTCGCGCGGCTTGCCGGTTCGGCACAGAAACCAGCCGTAGTTGTTGTTCAGCTCCGAATCGGCGGGCGCGAGCCGCAACGCATGGCGAAAGCTGTCGTCGGCCTTGCCGCTTTCGTTCAGGTCCATGTAGACCAGCCCGAGCATCCCGTGCGCCTGCGCATAACCCGCGTCGATCGACAGCGCCTGGCGGATCTCCTCGAGCGCCTGCGCATAGTTGCCGTGCTGATAGAACCCGGCCGCGAGCTCCAGGCGGATGCTGGCTCGCCGGCGGCGCTCCTCTTCGGGCGACGGCGCATTGGCACCGGCCGCCTGCGTTGCAGGCGCGGCATCGGAAGACGGGCCGCGCCGCGTGTCGGTCGTCTGGCAACCTCCGAGCGCAAGCGCCGCGAGCAGCAGCAATGCCGCAAGCGCCGCGCGCGCCGGAACCGCGCCGGCCGAAACGAAAACAGCCCCCATCCCTACTCCGAAAGCGATCAGACCGGGGTCAACATAACACGGCGGCGCGCCTGCCGTTGCGCCAGGCGCGTGCGATCGGCGATGTCGCCGGCCAGTTGACCACAGGCGGCGTCGATGTCGTCGCCGCGGGTCTTGCGGACGGTGGTCACGATGCCGGCGTCCGACAGGATTTGCGCGAATGCGCGGATCCGCTCGGCCCCCGAGCGCGCCAGGTTCGCTTCGGGGAACGGATTGAACGGGATCAGGTTGAACTTGCACGGGACGTCGGCCGTCAGCGCCAGCAGTTGCCGCGCGTGCGCGTCGGAGTCGTTGACCCCGTCGAGCATCACGTACTCGAACGTGATGAAGTCGCGCGGCGCGCGCTCGAGATAGCGACGGCACGCCGCCATCAGCTCGGCCAGCGGATACTTGCGGTTCAGCGGCACCAGCTGGTCGCGCAGCGCATCGTTCGGCGCGTGCAGCGACACCGCGAGCGCGACCGGCAGATCGTCGCGCAACCGGTCGATCATCGGCACCACGCCCGACGTCGACACCGTGACCCGCCGGCGCGACAGTCCGTACGCGTGCTCGTCGAGCATCACCGACAGCGCAGTCAGCGTCGCATCGTAGTTCAGCAGCGGCTCGCCCATCCCCATGAACACGACGTTCGTGATCGGCCGCTCGCCGTCAGCGCAGGCGCCGAGCGCCCGGTTCGCCAGCCACAGCTGCGCGACGATCTCGGCCGCGGACAAATTGCGGGCGAAACCCTGCTTGCCGGTCGAGCAGAAGCTGCAGTTGACGGCGCAGCCCGCCTGCGTCGACACGCACAGCGTGCCGCGGCTGGCCTCGGGAATGAACACCGCTTCGATCGCATTGCGGCCGCCCACGTCCAGCAGCCATTTGCGCGTGCCGTCGTCGGACGTATGGTCGCGCAGCACCGCCGGCGCCGCGATCGTCGCATGCTCGGACAATCGCTGCCGGAACGGCCGCGCCAGGTCCGACATCGCGTCGAAATCCTCGGCCAGCTGCCGGTGGATCCAGCGGAACAGCTGCTGAGCGCGAAACGGCTTCTCGCCCCAGGCGCGGCACAAGTCGACCAGCCCGGCGCGGTCGCACCCGAGCAGGTTGACGCGGGATTCCGCTGCCGCCGTTGCCGTCATCGCAGTCATCGCTCCCGCTCAGCGGGAATGGATCTCCATGCCCGGGAAGAAAAACGCGACCTCGGTCCGCGCCGTATCGGCCGCATCCGAGCCGTGCACGGCGTTCGCGTCGATGCTGTCGGCGAAGTCCGCCCGGATCGTCCCGGGGGCAGCCTTCTTCGGATCCGTCGCGCCCATCAGGTCGCGGTTCTTCTGGATCGCGCTGTCGCCTTCGAGCACCTGCACCATCACCGGACCCGAGATCATGAAATTGACCAAGTCCTTGAAAAACGGCCGCTCGCGGTGAACGGCGTAGAATGCCTCGGCTTGGCCCCGCGACAGGTGCATCATCCGGGCCGCGACGATTCTCAGACCCGCCTGCTCGAAGCGCGCAAGGATGCTGCCGATCGCGTTCTTGGCCACCGCGTCGGGCTTGATGATGGAGAGGGTTCGTTCGACGGCCATGGAGGCTCCAAAAAGCTCGAAAAATTAACGACTTATAGTATTCGGCTTGACAAAAGCTTAGCTTTCGATTCTACCATAGCCCCTGGGAGAGGCTGGCCCGATCAGGTGTTGAAATCCGGTCGCTCCTCCCATACATTCTCGCTGCGCGATTTGGCGCGTATGTTCCCTCTTGCGATGGAGTGACGATGTCCTACGATCCTCGTTCGAGCCAGACGGTTGCCTACGGGCGCGGCGGCACGCTGACGACCGAGCTCGGTCGCAATCGGGTCCTGCGCAACACCTACTGGCTGCTCGCGTTGTCGCTGGTTCCGACCGTGTTCGGCGCCTGGCTGGGGCTGGCGACCGGCTTCACGTTCTTCGCCGGCAGCCCGTTCATGGGCCTGATCGCGTTCCTGGCGATCGCTTTCGGCTTCTTCTATGCGATCAACCGCTACCGCAACAGCGCTGTCGCGGTACCGCTGCTGCTGGCTTTCACGTTCTTCATGGGGCTGATGCTGTCGCGGCTGCTCGGCGTCGTGTTGGGATTCGGCAACGGTGCGCAGCTGATCATGACGGCGTTCGGCGGCACCGCAGCGATCTTCGCGGCGATGGCGACCGTGGCCACGGTGTCCAAGCGGGATTTCTCGGGGCTGGGCAAGTGGGCGTTCGTCGGCTTCATCGTGCTGCTGGTCGCGCTGGTCGCGAACATGTGGCTGCAGATGCCGGCGCTGATGCTGACGATCTCGACGCTGGCGATCGTGATCTTCTCGGCGTTCCTGCTGTACGACGTGCAGCGGGTCGTCAACGGCGGCGAGACCAACTACGTGATGGCCACGTTGTCGATCTACATCAGCGTCTACAACATCTTCGCGAACCTGCTGGCGCTGCTCGGGATCCTGGGCGGCGAGCGCGACTGATCGTTGACCGGCCCGGTCGAGACGGCCGCCGCGAGGCGGCCGTTTCGCTTCTGCCCCGCTACTGCCGCGGATCGAAGACAGCGATCGATTCGACGTGCGACGTGTGCGGGAACATGTTGACGACCCCGGCCGCCGACAGCTGCCATTCGCCGACGCTGCACAACACGCCGGCATCGCGCGCCAGCGTCGCCGGATTGCACGACACGTAAACGATCCGGTGCGGCGGCCGCTGCGGCTGCGCCAACCGCTTCGCAACCTCCAATGCGCCTTCGCGCGGCGGATCGATCAGCACCCGATCGAACTCGCCGAGCGCCGACCACTGCGCATCGTTCGGCTCGAACAGGTTCGCCTGCTCGAAGCGCACCTGCGAAGCCAAGCCGTTGAGCTGCGCGTTGTGTTGCGCGCGGCGCACCAGCTCTGCGCTGCCCTCGACGCCGACCGTTTCGCGCGACCGGGTCGCCAGCGCGAGCGTGAAGTTGCCGATCCCGCAGAAGAGATCGAGCGAGCGCTCGTGCGGCTGCGGATCGAGCAGCCGGATCGCTCGCCCGACCAGCGTCGAATTGATCAGGTGATTGACCTGCGTGAAATCGGTCGGCCGGAACGGCATCGTGATC
>DATLGW010000243.1:0-3113 GCA_035540315.1 Burkholderiaceae bacterium
CGCTGGCGCAGCAGCTCGATCGTCTGCGGCGTGCCGCCGTACAGGAACACCGACTGGTTGTCGCCGGCGGCCTGCTTGCAATATTGCAGCATCAGATCCGGCCCCGGCACCCGCTGCTGGCGGGCATGGCCCAGCCAGCGCATCATCCAGGTCACCGGCATGCCGTCGGCAAGCGCCAGGTCGCAGCGCTCGAGCGCTTCGCGAAACGTCGGATCTTGGCGGGCGGTGACGACCGAGTGCACGTTGCAGACGAACACGACCCGCGACTCGCGGCGGGAAGCCCAGTCGCGCAACAGGCTCACTGCACGCTCGCGACCGATCACGTCGATCGGTGCGTCGAGCACGCGCTCGCGCACCCGGGGGGCCGCCTTGGCGAGCCGCGGCGGCAAACCGCCTCCTCCCGCTCCCGGGGAAACCCCTGCGGAGACGGAAGCGGTGTCAGAATCGATTATCTTCAATGCCCTACTGCCAAAGGTTGTGCCGGCCTGGCTGTCCGCCGATTCGTCCGGGCGGCGGGCGCCGGCGCGGGACGCGCGACTGTCATTCGACATCGGATTCCAGCGTAGTCGCCAAAGGTATCAATGTCAGGTAATTCCGCACAGGCTTTGCTGGTCATCGGCGCGTGGACGCCACACATGCGATTCGTCACTACTAGGGTCGCAGCACGGCAGGTAGATTAGACAGTCCGCATCACGGGAATCAGAATGTCAAAAAAGCCGACGAAAACCGCGCTGATCACCGGTATCACCGGGCAGGACGGCGCCTACTTGGCGGAGCTGCTGCTCCAGAAGGGTTACTGCGTGCACGGCATCAAGCGCCGGGCGTCGCTGTTCAACACGGACCGGATCGACCACCTGTACCAGGATCCGCACGATTCCGACAAGCGGATGATCCTGCACTACGGCGACCTGACCGACTCGACGAACCTGATCCGGATCATCCAGCAGGTCCAGCCCGACGAGATCTACAACCTGGCGGCGCAGTCGCACGTCGCGGTGTCGTTCGAGACGCCCGAGTACACGGCGAACGCCGACGCGGTCGGCACGCTGCGGCTGCTCGAGGCGATCCGGATCCTGGGGATGGAGAAGACGACGCGGTTCTATCAGGCGTCGACGTCGGAGCTTTACGGGAAGGTTCAGGAGATCCCGCAGACCGAGAAGACGCCGTTCTATCCGCGAAGTCCGTACGCGGTCGCGAAGCTGTATGCGTACTGGATCACGGTCAACTACCGCGAAGCGTACGGGATGTACGCCTGCAACGGGATTCTGTTCAACCATGAATCGCCCCTGCGTGGGGAGACGTTCGTAACGCGCAAGATCACCCGCGCGTTGACACGGATCAAGCTCGGGCTGCAGGACCGGCTGTACCTGGGGAACATGGATGCGCTGCGCGACTGGGGCCATGCGCGCGACTACGTCGAGATGCAGTGGCTGATGCTGCAGCAGCCCGAGCCCGACGACTACGTGATCGCGACCGGCGAGCAGCACTCGGTGCGCGAGTTCGTCAACGTGGCCGGCGCCGAGCTCGGCATGCGGCTGCGCTGGGAAGGCCGCGGCGAGAACGAAAAAGGCTACGACCAGACCGGGCGCTGCATCGTCGAGGTCGATCCGCGTTATTTCCGGCCGACCGAGGTCGAGACGCTGCTCGGCGATCCGACCAAAGCGCGCGAGAAGCTCGGCTGGCGCGCGAAAGTCAGCTTCGAGGACCTGGTGGCCGAGATGGTACGCGAGGACCTGAAGGCGGCCGAGCGCGACGAGCTGGTCAAGCGCCACGGCTTCGCCGCATTCGACTATCACGAGTGACCTGATCGCCGCGGAGGGATCGGCCGTTTCCGCCGACCCTTCCGTGCCATCATCTTCCGCATGAACTCCTCCGATCGAATCTACGTCGCCGGCCACCGCGGGCTGGTCGGCTCGGCGCTGGTGCGCGCGCTGCAGCAGCGCGGCTTTACGCAGCTGCTGACGCGTCCATCGAGCGAGCTCGATCTGCGCGATCCGCAGGCGACCGAGCGCTTCTTCGCCGACACGCGGCCGCAATACGTTTTCCTCGCTGCGGCAAAGGTCGGCGGCATCGTCGCGAACGCGACCTATCCGGTCGAATTCCTCGCCGACAACCTCGCGATCCAGAACAACGTGATCTCGGCCGCGTATCGCCACGGCGTCGAGCGGCTGCTGTTCCTCGGATCGTCGTGCATCTACCCGAAGCTCGCGCCGCAGCCGCTGCGCGAGGAATACCTGCTGACCGGACCGCTCGAGCCGACGAACCGCGCGTATGCGCTGGCGAAGATCGCCGGGATCGAGCTGTGCTGGAGCTACAACCGCCAGTACGGCACGAAGTACCTGGCGGTGATGCCGACGAACCTGTACGGGCCCGGCGACAACTACCATCCGCAGAACTCGCACGTGATCCCGGGGCTGCTGCGCAAGTTCCACGAGGCGCGCGAACGCGGCGCGCCGAGCGTGCCGGTGTGGGGCACCGGGACGCCGCGGCGCGAGTTCCTGTACTCCGACGACATGGCGGCGGCCTGCCTGCACCTGATGTCGCTGCCCGATGCGCGTTTCGTGCCGCTGCTGGGCAGCGATGAGCAGCAGACCGGAAAGTTCGAGCCGCCGCTGATCAACATCGGCGTCGGCGAAGACGTGACGATCCGCGAGCTCGCCGAGCTGATACGCGACGTGGTCGGCTATCGCGGCGACATCGTGTTCGATCCGAGCAAGCCCGACGGCACGCCGCGCAAGCTGCTCGACGTCAGCCGCATCAACGCGCTGGGGTGGAAGGCGAGCGTGCCGCTGCGCGAGGGGTTGCAGCGCGCGTATCGAGAGTTTCGTCAATCGTCGGCCTGATCGTCGCCGGCGTGTGACGCACACGCCACGACTCCGCATTTGTCCCAAGTTGCCGCGGTCGCGACCGCCGTGGCCAAGTGATGCCCGAACGCATCACGCAGGGTCGGGGTCGTGCATCACAGGAAGTCGGATCGGTTGAAAATCGCCGCCGCGCTTTGCGCGGCGGCGCTGCTTGCGGCCTGCGGCGACGGCGGCGGGCACACCGGAAACGGTTCGGGCGCGGCCGAGCCGATGCAGCGCGCAACGAAAACCACACGATCGGCCGCGCTC
>DATLGW010000244.1:0-2623 GCA_035540315.1 Burkholderiaceae bacterium
CTACATAAGCGTCGATCCGGCGTCGCAGTCCCGGCGCCGCGGCCGACGCGACCAGGTCCGCCATGTCCTGCGCGTTGCTGTCGGAACGCGTACACCTGAGGACTCGCGCCAGCGTCGCCGGATCGAGCCGGCGGAACCCCGCCGCCTCCTGCTCGAGCCGCTGCGGCCACTCGGCAATTTCGGCGCGGCCGGTCAGCAGGCCGCAAGCGAGCGCGGCATCGGCGTCGAGCGTTGCGCCGCCCGTGACGATCCGCCGCGCCGCATCGTCACCGACCCGTCGCGCAAGCCGCCGAGTCCCCAGCACCAGACCGAACCGTACACCCGGAAACGCGAACGCCGCATCGGACGCCCCGATCCGGACCGAGCACGCCACGACCAGATCCGCGCCCGCCCCCATCGCGCGCCCCTGCACCAGCGCGACCGTCGCAAACGGCGCATCGTGGATCGCCTGCAGCAGCTGCTCGACCCGCACGAAGCGCAGCAGCAGATCGCCGTCGCTCTGCTGATCCAGGTCGGACAGATCGAAGCCCGCGCAGAAGTGCCTGCCCTCGCCGGCCAGCACCAACATCCGTGTCCCGTCGGCCGCGGCCGCGCCGACGGCAGCCAGCAACGCGTCGACCAGGTCCGGGCCGAGCGCGTTCGCCTTGTGCGGCCGGTTCAGCGTGAGGCGGGTGACGTCGTCGCGGCGGTCGATCCGGAGCGCCGCATCGGACTCAGCGGGCATCGCCCGCGCGCAGCAGCGGCCCCGTGTCGGCGTTGCTGTAACCGGAGACGAAATTGCGCGGCGCGCCGGTGTCCGCATCGAACACATGCCGCTCGATTGCGCCGATGTCGCCGCCGTACACGTGAATGCTGACCGCCGTCACGTCGCCCGCGTTCGACACGCGATGCACGTCGCCGATCCGCGGCGATACGCGGTCGATCTCTCCCGCCGCCAGGCGGTGCTCGCCCACCTTGCGCACTCCCTGGAACTCCTCGCAAAGCTCCGCGCCGCGCATCACGCCGACCAGCCCCCAGACCGTGTGGTCGTGCACCGGCGTTTTCTGCCCCGGTTGCCAGACGAAGCTGACGACCGAGAAGCGCTTCTTCGGATCGCAGTACAGCAGATACTGCCGGTACGCGTCGTTCGAAGGCTGGGAGAACGCGTCGGGCAGCCAGTCGTCGTTGCGGATCAGATCGCGCAGCAGCGGCTCGGCTGCGTCCAGCATCTTCGCCTCGTCGCCGCCGAACCGATCCGCCGCTGCGGTCATCTGCTCGATGAATCGCGAGAATCGCTCCGTACCCATCAGCCGATCTCCTTTCGAATTTCGTCGGTATGCTCGCCCAGCGCCGGCGGCGCCCGCCGCGCCGGCTGCCCCGGACCCAGCGGCGACACGAACGTGCGCGTGCGGCCGCCGCCCGGCAGATCCAGCGGCTGCACCCATCCGTAGTGCTGGACCTGCGCGTCGGCGAGCGCCTGCGAATAGGTGTTGATCGGAGCGCAGGGTACACCCTGGCGCCGCATGATCTCAAGGCACTCGGCCGCGGTGTACCGAGCGAATCGCGCTTCCATCAGCGCCTTCAGCTCGACCTGGTTCTTCGCCCGCAACGCGGTCGACTCGAAACGCGGATCCGACACCAGCTCCGGGCAGCCGACGCCGTCGCACGCGCGCCGGAACAGGTCGTCGTTGCCGGCGGCCATCACGAAATAGTCGTCGCTCGCCCGGAACGCCTGGTACGGCGCGTTGCGCGGATGCGCCGATCCGAGCTTGCGCGGATCGCGCCCGGTACCGAAATACTCCGAAGTCTGAAGCGCCGCGATCGCCAGCGTCGTTCCCAGCATCGGCACGTCCATCCGCGCGCCGCGCCCGCTCGCGCGGACCTCGTACAACGCCGTGGCGACCGCATAAGCGGCATACAGCCCCGCCGCGAAATCGGTCAGCGGCACGCCGCACTTGACCGGCGCGCCGTCGGCCTCGCCGGTCACGCTCATCACGCCCCCCATCGCCTGCAGCGTGACGTCGAAGCCGCCCTCCTGCGAGCGCGGCCCCTGCTGCCCGTAAGCGGAGATCGAGCAGTAGACGAGCGAAGGTTTGACGTCCAGCAGCGCTTCATGGCCCAACCCCAGCCGCTGCATGACGCCCGGCCGGAAGTTCTCGAGCACGACGTCGGCCGACAGGCACAGCCGGCGCGCGACGTCGAGGTCCGACGGATCCTTCAGGTTCAGCACGACCGACCGCTTGTTCCGGTTCAGCGAAGCGAAGTTCTCAGAGTAGCCGTCGTTGTGCGGCGGCCAGCCGCGCATGCCGTCGCCCTCGGGCGACTCGACCTTGATCACGTCGGCGCCTTGGTCGGCCAGCAGCATGCCGGCGAACGGGCCGGCGGCGATCTGGCAGAACTCGATCACGCGGATGCCGGAAAGCGGGGAACCGGAGGACATGGATTGCTCCAGAAGGACCTGCGCTTATCGTAGCCCACCTATCGAGTCCGGCCACGAACCCGGAGCTTGCGCATAATCGCCGAATGAGCCTGCGACGCGGCGCTCCAGGTATCGAGCGGACAGCCGCACCGCGCGCTGCCGCTGACCGGTTCATCCCCAGCGGCGTTCCGCCTGCGCCCAGATCCGCTGCGCTCGCTGCTGCGT
>DATLGW010000245.1:0-1645 GCA_035540315.1 Burkholderiaceae bacterium
AGGAAGTCGTTGCCCACCGGCGGCTCGACGTTCGGATCGACGCCGTAGAGCCGGTACATCGCCGGATCCCAGCGGCGCCGGCCGGACTCGATGTCGATCTCGAACACGCCGACCGGATCGGTCGACAGCGCGATCTGCAGCCGCTCGTGCTCCTCGAGCAGCGCCTGCTCGGTCGCGCGCTGCTCGGTGATGTCGACGATCGTGCCGACCAGCCATTTCGGGACGCCGTTGTCGTCGCATCGCACCGCGCCCTGGCTCGACACCCAGCGCACCGCGCCGTCGTTCAATCGCCGGATCCGGTACTCCATCCGGTAGTGGCTGCGCTGCTCGACCGCACGCGCGATCGTCGAGCGGTGCAGTTCCATGTCGTCGGGATAGACCTGGTTCCAGTACACCTGGCCCAGCGGGCCCGGCGTGTGGGGCGACGCGCCGGCGATCTCGAACATCACGTCGTTTGCATAGGCGTCGCGCGTGGTCAGGTCGAATTCCCAGACGCCGGTGCGCGACGCCGCCAGGCTCGCCTCGAGGCGGTCGACGTAACGCCGGTGCAGATCGCGTTCGCGCTCCTCGTCGGACACGTCGCGGATCAGACCGATCGCAGCGCCGCCGTCGCCGGCTCGTGCGGCCGGCGCAGTGAATTCGAGCCACCGCGGCGGCTGCTCGGCCCAGACCCGGACGCGGCAGCGCAGCGACAGCGCCGAACCGGCGGCCGCTGCGTCGAAGGCCGTGCTCGCCGCGTCGCGATGGCCGCGGTCGACCCGCTGCTCGAGCAGCTCCGCGCGGGTCAGCTGCGGCCGTTCCCAACCGAGCAGGCGCGCGGCCGCGTCGTTGCGAAGCGCGATCGAGCCGCTGGCGCGATCCCAGCGGAAGATGCCGAGCTGTGCGGCGTCGATCGCACCCTGCAGCGACGATTCGGGCTCGACAGGCGGTGTCGGCGAGCGTCGATTCATGAGACCTGCAAGAACCGGCTGCGCGAATTCTATCCGTCTTCTCTCCGTAACCGACCCCGGATACACTGCGGCGCGGGGAGACTCCAAACCGATTGCTGCGCCGCACGGGAGCGTCGTGAGCCGCATCGTCCTGTCCGACATCTCGAAGCACTGGGGCGCAGCCCGTGCCGTCGATCGCGTGAGCTTGGTGGCCGAGCCGGGCGAGCTGGTCGCGCTGCTCGGACCGTCGGGCTGCGGCAAGTCGACGACGTTGCGATTGATCGCGGGGCTCGAGACCGCCGACGCCGGCGCGATCGAGATCGGCGGGCGCGACGTGACCGCGCTGCCGCCGTCGGAACGCAGCGTGGCGATGGTGTTCCAGTCGTATGCGCTGTTCCCGCATCTGACGGTCGCCGAGAACATCGTGTTCGGGCTGCGCGTGCGGCGCGTGGCCGCCGACGAGCGCCGGCGGCGGCTGGCGCGCGCGGCCGAGCTGCTGGGGCTCGATGGGCTGCTCGAGCGCAAGCCGTCGCAGCTGTCGGGCGGGCAGCGCCAGCGGGTGGCGCTGGGCCGCGCGATCGTTGCCGAAGCGCCGATCTGCCTGATGGACGAGCCGCTGTCGAACCTGGATGCGCAGCTGCGCGGCCAGATGCGCTCGGAGATTCGCGCGCTGCAGCAGCGGCTGGGCATCACGATGATCTACGTCACGCACGACC
>DATLGW010000246.1:0-1511 GCA_035540315.1 Burkholderiaceae bacterium
CGGTTCCGGCCGCCGCCGACGGCGCGGACGCAGCGCTCGACGTCGTGTGCCTGCAGTCGGACCGCCACGTCGGGTTCATGTCGATGATCGACTCGATCGTCGAGCAGGCGCGCAGCCACCTGCAGCGGCTGAACGAGCGCCGGCGCCAGACGGTGCCGGCATCCGAGCTGGTCGTGGGCGTGCAGTGCGGCGGCAGCGACGCGTTCTCCGGCGTGACCGCGAATCCCGCAGTGGGCTTTTGCACCGACCTGCTGGTGCGCGCCGGCGCGACCGTGATGTTCTCCGAGGTCACCGAGGTGCGCGACGGCGTCGCGCAGCTGACCGCGCGCGCGGCCACGCCCGAGGTCGCGCAGGCGATCGTCCGCGAGCTCGCGTGGTACGACGACTACCTACAGCGCAGCGGCGTCGATCGCAGCGCGAACACCACGCCGGGCAACAAGCTCGGCGGGCTGTCGAACATCGTCGAGAAGGCGATGGGCTCGATCATCAAGTCGGGCCGCTCGCCGATCTCCGGCGTGTTGCCGCCCGGCGAGAAGCTGCGGCAGAAAGGACTGATCTTCGCGGCCACGCCGGCGTCCGATTTCATCTGCGGCACGCTGCAGCTGGCCGCCGGCATGAACCTGCACGTGTTCACGACCGGCCGCGGCACGCCGTACGGACTGGCGCAGGTGCCGGTGATCAAGGTCGCGACGCGCAGCGAGCTCGCGCGGCGCTGGCACGACCTGATGGACGTCGATGCGGGCCCGATCGCCCGCGGCGAGGCGACGATCGAGGACGTCGGCTGGCAGCTGTTTCGCCTGATGCTCGACGTCGCCAGCGGCCGCAAGACCTGCGCCGAGCGGTGGAAGCTCGCGAACTCGCTGGTGCTGTTCAACCCGGCGCCGATCACCTGACAGAAGCGTCCGGGTCGGGGCGTGGCGCGCTCGGGCGGCGCGAAGCGCCGGCGGCAGCACCCAACGCGACAGAGGGAACTGCATGGGATGCCGGTATAATTCCGCAACCATGTCGTTCGTGATCGTGCTGCGCGGCGGCGCCGCGTTGTCGGAGTTTCGACGCCGGCGGCAACTCGAGCAGATCCGGCGGATCGAGTCGCAGGTCGTCGACCTGCAATCCTGGTACCTCCATTTCGTCGTCAGCGAGACGCGGCTGTCGGATCCGGACCGCGCGCGCGTGTTGGCGCTGCTCGACGACGGCAGCCCCGCCACTGCCGCAGCGGACGCGCAGCCGACGCTGTGGGTCGTGCCGCGGATCGGCACCGTCAGCCCGTGGGCCAGCAAGGCGACCGAGATCGCGCGCGTGTGCGGGCTGCACGCGGTGCAGCGGATCGAGCGCGGCGTCGCGTACGCGGTCCAGACCCGGCGCGGGCTGCTCGGCGGCGCGCAGCCGCTGGCGCCGCCGCAGCTCTAGCGGGTCGCGTCGCTGCTGCACGACCGGATGACCGAATCGGTCGTCGGCGCCGACATCGATCCGGCCACGCTGTTCGAGCCGCTGCCCGGCAAGCCGATGCAGCG
>DATLGW010000247.1:0-8191 GCA_035540315.1 Burkholderiaceae bacterium
CCCCCGGTTCACCAGGGGCGAACAGTCATCGAGTGGTGCAGGAGGCGATGTGCGTGCGTGGTTGATTCTGCTCTGCGTCGCTGCGGCGACGGCTGCCGCTCAAACCGGCAGGCCCCCGGGCGAATGTCCGGCTCGACCAGGGGCGCTCTGCGTCGAGATGACGCTCAGGGGCGCCGACTACGCAGGTGCCGATCTGTCGAACTCGCAGTTCGCGCTGTCCGATCTCTCCGGCGCCAATCTGCAGCGCGCTGACCTGTCGGGTGCCGACATGAAACGGGCGAACCTGGAGAGGGCCGATCTCAGAAATGCGAACCTGCAGCAGGCCGATCTCCAGTTGGCGCGGCTGGACAACGCTCAGCTGCAGGGAGCGAATCTTCACGCGGCGATCCTGCGGGATGCGCGGTTGAACTCGGCGGCGATGCAGGGGGCGGATCTCGGCGCTGCCGATCTGCACACGGCCGAACTCAGGCATGCGCAGTTGCAGGAATCGCAGATGCAACGGGCACGCCTCGTCTCCGCTGATCTGCAGGGGGCATCGCTGCGCGGTGCCGATTTGCGTGGCGCAGATCTGTCGCAAGCGGATCTTCGGAACGCGGACTTGACGAATGCGAAGCTCGAGGACGCCCGTTTCGCCGGTGCCACTACGGCCGGGTGCATTGGATGCCCCTGAGTCGCTCGAGGTGCCGGACTTCAGAGGTGATGACAAGGATGCGATACCGTTTTTGGATCGTTTCAGGCATCGTGATGGTCGCTGCAATCGGCTGCGATCATGCGCAGCCGCCCGTGCCGAAGGCTGATGAGCCGGTGGGAATGCGCGGCGACATTGGCGACGGTCGCAGCGGGTCGGCCGATTCATTGCCGGGGGGAACGGTGCTTCCGCGATCTGAAGAGCCGACGGCTTTGATTCCGACTGAACCGAGTCCGCTCAGCGATAGCGCCCAGACAGCGATCGAGCGCATTCAGCAAGCGTTCGGAAACGGGCAAGCCCCGGCGAGCTCCGGCGTTGGTACCGGAAGGGCCGATGACGGGGCGCCGGCGCGCCCCTGACGGGGATCGAAGCCGGGAAGTGCCTGTCGCCGAGCGGTCGCATTCGACACCACGGCTCTGGGCACACGTTCTGCAGCAGGTGCATTTTCTGCGGCAGCAATTGCATGGCATGCCGCAGCCCGAGGGTTCCGGCTCCCTTGGCCGAGGCAGACGTGCTGGAAGCCAATGCGCAACAAGTCGAACTCAGGGCGAACTTCGATTCGGCTCTACTCTCGGCCCCACCGCCAGAAGGCCAGCCGACGAAGTGGGCACAACGCTTGCAGCCGCTGCCTTAGGACGTTACCAAGGAGCTCTGCAGATGACGTTTCATTCCAAAGCAGCGGCCGTGCTGCTCGTGAGCGCACTTTCCGCGTGCGGCGCGATCCGAGGCGATCAGCCGGTCGGCGAGTACGTGTCGGATGCCGCGATTTCGACTGCCATCAAGAGCAAGCTGGCGGTGGACCGCGATGCCCCCGCCATGAGCATCAACGTCGATACCAAGGACGGGAACGTGCTGCTGACCGGAACTGCGCGCACGCAGTCCGAAAAGGAGCGGGTTGGACAAATCGCGCGCGAATCGCGCGGCGTGAAGGCCGTCCGCAACGAGATCGTCGTGCGCTCGCAGTAGGGTAGCGTCGCCACGCGTTGAACTACACCTTCAGCGCGTGCCCGAGCCGTTGCAGCGCATCCCGCGCCCCCTCGATCCGGCTCCAGCGCGTCCCCTGGATCGGCATTTCGCAGCTGGCGACAAGACTGAGCGTGGCGTTCACGTGCCGCAACCTCAGTGTCTCGGGATCGTGGCCGTGCGCCTGCGGCGCGCTGCGCTCATCGGAAGCTGCACTGCGGCGACGCTCGATCAGCGCGTCGCGCGCCGCGGCGAGCGCGCGGGAGCACTGCGACAGGTGGCGCTCCGGGTCGTTTGGGCGTTCGGCCAGTGCGCGTTCGATCGCGTCGATTGCGTCGCGGCAATGAAGGGCAACGGCATCCTGCAGGGCCATCAGGAACCTCCAACGCTGCGGGTCGGGACGCCGGGGTCCTGCCGAACCGGCAGATGGCGTGGTTGCGCGAGCGCGAACGTGTCCTGCGCGCGCCGCGCCGATTCGTTGCCCGATCGCAGCACCGACGAGCGCATCAGGTAGCCGCCCGCCAGCGCCGCGACCGCGGCCAGCCTCGACAGCGCCGGCGACCGGCGCGATTGCAGCTCGTTCAACAGGTGACAAACGAGCGGAATGCCGCAGCCGACCGCTAGCGCGGCCGTTCCCAGCAACCGCAGCGCGGGGTCGCGCGACGGCGCCTCGATGCCGAGCGCGCGTGCGCGCGCATCGCCGCTCAGCGATGCGCCAAGCTCGACCGCTGCGGCGATACCGGTCAGTCGATCGAGCGGCACGCGCGAAGCGCCGTCGACCGGTCCGCGGTCGGCCAGCGCCAATGCAGCGCTGCCGGTTGCCATCGCGGCGCTGCCGAAGCGGACCGCCAGCAGCCGCGGCGCGCTCGCCCACAGCGGCGTGCTCGTGGCCGACAGCAGCGGCGCCGTATAGACGGTCATTGCCGCGCCGGCCGCTGCGGCCGGCAGCTGAGACACGCGTGCTACTGCCCGCAGCGCGCGTGCCGGCGGCGTCTGTCGATCACCGATGGCCGCTGCGGCGGCGGGCGCTGCGCTTGCCGCCGCGAACGCGCTCAGCACCCAGGTGCCGATCGACATCGGAGACGTGCTTCGCCAGATCCGCAGCATGTTGTACCACCGCTGCGGCGTTCGCAGATCGGCGACCAGCAACGCTGCGCCCGCGGCCGCGCCGCCGAGCGCGAGCAGGCGGCCATTGCGCGTGATGCGGCCGGGCGCACCGGTGATGTCCGCCAGCGTCGCGACGATCTGCGACGCTCCGGCCACTCCGCCAACGTACAGGTATGCAGCGACCAGCTCGCCCCAGAAGCTCGCCTTGACCGGGGGCAGCTCGTAGTATGTCGGCCCCGTGTACCGGGCGCGGTGCTCGACCCGATTGCCGCGCGACGGAACGGAAAACGCCGCGGTCACCGCAGCCTCCCCGCACCGGCGACGAACACTGCTGCTGCCGTGAGCGCCAGACTGGCGACGGTCGCGAGCCCGGCCAGCAGCCCTGGACCGATCCGATCCGAGGGACGGATCGGGGCCGCGGGCAAGTTGTAGACCTCGGGACGCTCGGTCAGCAGGAAGAACGCGTTCAGCTCTTCGAGCCCGCCGGTTGCGCCCGGCGCGCCCGGTGTGCCGTACAGACGGGCGCCGTCGACACCGTCCTGATGCAGGCGCTCGACGCGCGCGCGGGCGATCTCGTGCAGCGAGCCGAGCTCGCCGAACCGGATCGAGTCGGTCGGGCAGGCCTTCGCGCATGCCGGCTCCAGGCCGCCTTTCATGCGGTCGTAGCACAGCGTGCACTTGTGTGCCTTGCCGTCGTGCTCGCTGACCTCGATCACGCCGAACGGACACGCCGGGACGCAGTAACCGCAGCCATTGCAGATGTCCTGCTGAACGACCACGGTGTCGAATTCGGTCTTGAACAACGAGCCGGTCGGACACGCCTCGAGGCACGGCGGATTCGCGCAGTGCTTGCAGACGTCGCTCATCATCAGCCAGTGACTCTGCCAGCCGGACATCACGGTTGCGCGCCGGCCACCGCCGTCGCTGAGCCGCTCGACGAACGCGACGTGCCGCCATGTGTTCGCCGAGAGCGCGCGCGTATTGTCGTAGCTCATCCCCGACAGTTCGAGCTGCTCCGACGGCAGCGCGTTCCACTCCTTGCAGGCGACTTCGCAGGCCTTGCAGCCGATGCACAGCGTCGTGTCCGTGAAGAAGCCATAACGCTTTCCGGGCTCGATCCGAACGCCCGCGGTCAGCTCCGATTCGTCGTCGATCGGACCCGGCAAGCGTGAGTCGGGAAGCTCGAGCGCACGCGGGTGCACGCCGGTCATCGCGGATCCTCCGGTTGGTGTTGGGGCGGCCCGCCAGGGTGCTGCAGCCGACCCTTGCGCAACGCGCAAGTCAATGCCTTGTTCTCATGGATGCTGGTGTTGGCGTCGCCGACGACCGACGTCAGCACGTTCGCGATGTCGCCGGTCGCGTAGCCCTTCCACCCGTAGTGCCACGGCATGCCGATCTGGTAGATCCGCCGGCCGTCGATCTCGAACGGCCGCAGCCTCTCGGTCACGAGCGCGCGGGTCTCCACTTCGCCGCGTGCGGTCGACAGCACCACCCAATCCAGGTTCGAGATGTCGAGCTGGGCGGCGAGCTCGGGCGGGATCTCGGCGAATCCCTCCGGCTGCAGCTCGGCAGTCGTGGGAACGATCCGCGTCGGGATCGCGCCGGAGTGATGCTCGGTCAGCCGATAGGTCGTCAGCACGTGCGGCCAGCGCGGATCCTCCACCGGGTGGTACGGGTTGTACTCGCGATCCCAGGTCCTTGCCGTCGGACTCGACTGCTGCCCGTACATCGGGTTGCGCACCGGGGACTCGTGCGGCTCGTAGTGTGTCGGCAGCGGCGCATCGCGCATTCCGGAGGGTACGAACAGTGCGCACTTGCCGTCCGGGATCATGATGAACGGATCGGTGCCGGACAGCGCATCGGTGCCGGTCGGATGCGCGTCCCAGTCCGGCCGGTAGTCAGGCGGCTTCGTTACGTCGAAGTCGACCTCGTCCGGACCAGTCCAGCGACGTTGCTCGGCGTTCCATGACATCAGCTTCTTGCGCTCGGACCACGGCATCCCCTGCGGATCGGCCGACGCGCGATTGTTCAGCGTGCGCCGGTTGCCAGGCCACGCGAAGCCCCAACCGAGATGCGTGCCGGGACCGTCGGGGCCGTCGGGCTTGCGCGCGCGAGCGCGATTGTCGCCGTCTCCCGGAAACACGCCGCTGTAGATCCAGACGCCGCAGGCGGTCGTACCGTCGTCCTTCAGCTCGCTCGGTCCCGAGAGCTGCTTGCGCTCAGGCCAGGAGTAACCGCTGATCTCCTTCAGCACCGCTTCGGCAGACGGTTCGCGCCGCGGGCCCTGAACCGGATAATCCCAGGTCAGATTGCGGATCGGCGCGTCCTCCGGCGCCTCGCTGGCGGCATACATCGCCTTTAGCCGCAAACCGAGCTCGTGGACGAACCACAGCTCCGAGCGCGAATCGCCCGGTGCCTGGACGACCTGGTCGTGCCACTGGATCAGCCGGTGGGTGTTCGTGAACGTGCCGGCCTTCTCTCCGGCGAGCGAGCCCGGCATCAGGAACACCTCGGTGCCGATGTCCTGCGGTCGCAGCTCGCCCGACCGTATCAGATGGCCGTCGCGCCAGAACGACGCGGTCTCGGTATCGGCGACATCCCGCACGACGAGCCACTCGAGATTCGCGAGCCCGCGTTGGATCATCCGCGAATTGCTGCCGCCGATCACCGGATTCTGGCCGAGCACGAACATGCCGCGGATCATTCCGTCGCGAAGCGCGAGCGTCATCGGCAGCTGCGAATGATCGCCCACGATCTTCGGCAGCCAATCGTAGCCCCAATCGGTGTCGGCGCGCGCATGCTCGCCGTACCACGCGCGCAGCAGGCTGATGACGAACTTCGGCAGATTCGTCCAGTAGCCGGTCGACGAGGTCTCGGCGCTGAGGTAGTTGGACAGGCTGACGTGGGGCTTGAATGCGTTCGGCTGCGCGAGGTAACCCGGCAGCAGGTTGAACAGCGTCGGCACGTCGGTGCTGCCCTGGATGCTGGTGTGTCCGCGCAGTGCGAGGATGCCGCCGCCCGGGCGTCCGACGTTGCCGAGCAGGCCCTGGATGATCGCTGCGGCGCGGATCATCTGCACGCCGGTGGTGTGGTGCGTCCAGCCGACCGCGTAGCAGATCGCGCCGGTGCGCTCGCGGCCGGAGTTGCGGGCGAGCGCATCGGCCACGCGCAGGAACACGTCCTTCGGACAGCCGGTGACCCGCTCGACCATCTCCGGCGTGTACGCCGCATAGTGGCGTCGCAGGATCTGGTACACGCAGCGCGGATGCTGCAGGCTGCGATCCTGCTGCGGCGGATGGTCGCTCATGCGACCGAGGTGTGCGCCGGCGCCCTCGGTGTTCACATAATGCTCGGCCAGCGGCGTCGGCACCTTCAGGCCGTGGTACTGCCAGCTGGTCGGCGTATACATGTGCTCTTCCGGGTCCCATCCGGAGAACAGGCCGTCGCCGTCGGCGGCGTCGCGGTACTGATCGCTGATGATCGTCGCGATGTTCGTGTAGTCGAGTGCCCAGTCGCGGAACCAGAGGTCGTTCTCCAGCAGGTGCCGGATGATTCCGCCGAGGAACGCGACGTCGCTGCCGGCGCGAAGCGGCGCGAACAGGTCGGCGAGCGCCGACGTCCGGGTGAACCGGGGGTCAGCGTGGACGATCGTCGCGCCGCGTTCCTTCGCCTGCAGCACGAATCGAAACGCGACCGGGTGGTTCTCCGCCATGTTCGAACCCATCACCAGGATGCAATCCGAATTGGCGAGATCCCACTGCGCCATCGTTGCGGCGCCGCGGCCGAAAGTGGCACCCAGACTGGGCACCGAGGAGGAGTGTCATATTCGGGCCTGGTTCTCGATCCAGGCCATGCCCAGGCCGCCGCTGAACAGCTTCTTGATCAGGTAGTTCTCTTCGTTGTCCAGCGTCGCGCCGCCCAGCGACGCGAGCGCCAGCGTATGGTGCACGGCTCTGCCGTCCGGCAGGTGCGACACGAACGTCTCGTCGCGCGTGCGTTTCGTCAGCTGCGCGATCCGGTCGATCGCCCAGTCGAGCGGCTTGTCCTCCCAACGATCCGAGTGGGGCGCCCGCCACTTGACGGTCGACAACCGCAGCGGGCTGGTCAACAGACCCAGCGTCGCTGCGCCCTTCGGGCACAGCGTCCCCTGGTTGATCGGACTGCGGGGATCGCCTTCGACATGGATCGGCTTGCCGTCTTTCGCATAGATCAGCTGCGCGCAGCCGACTGCGCAGTAGGGACAGATGCTGGTGCCGACGGCGTCGGCCTGCGCGAGCCGCGGCGTGAGCGCATCGGAGCTGCGGCTGCGCGCCGCCTCGCCGCGCGCGTCCGCGCCCGCGATTTGCCGCGGCAGCGACCAGTCCCGCATGAAATCGGCGACGCGCTGGGTCAGAGGGCGGCGAACGCGTTTGGGTTTCACTCGACGGATCCCTCCATTGAACCTGGCGCCAGTGCCAGCACCTTCTCGGCCGACGCCGCGATCAGACCCTCGAGCGGCCGGTAGTGCACCTCGACCTCGGTCTGCGCTGCGGCCAGACGCTTCAGATCGCGGTCCAGCAGCCCCGCCGTTGGCGCCAGCAGAAACAGCCTGCGGCCGCCCGACGCAAGCTCGAGCTGGAATCGCTGCTCCTGCGCGACGACGATCGTTCCGCGGGCAACCTGCATTCGGGAGGGCGCGCGCAATGGATCGCGTTGCTGCCACGGGCGGCGGTCGCGCAGACGAAGCAACTCTCGGGCCCAGCTGCGGACGGCGCCGGTACAGCCAAGCTCCGTGCGGTTACGGGCGCCGAGCCGGCGCCACCGATGTAATCTTTCCCGGCCGTCGCAACCGGACCCTGCAAACGACGCCATGGCGGATCAGCTGCTCGCTCGCATCCCGCAGCTGCAGCGGCTGCTGCAGACTCCGCGGGCGCAGGCGCTGGCGCAGCGCTTCGAGCGCGAGGCGACGGTCCGGGAGTTGCGCGCTCAGCTGCAGAAGGTGCGCGCAGAGCTGCGCGCCGGCACCGGCGAAGCAGTCCCGGACTTCTTCTCGCAAGAATTCTTCGCCGAGGTCGAGCTTGCGTTGCGGCAACGCCGCAGAGCCGGACCCGCGCGGGTGATCAACGGCACCGGCGTGATCTTGCACACGAACCTCGGCCGCGCGCCGCTTGCGACGCAGGCGCGCGAAGCGATCGATGCAGCCAGCGGTTACGCAGCGCTCGAGCTCGACCTCGTCTCCGGCGACCGCGGCGTGCGGCATGCGGCCGTGCGCGACCGCTTGTGTCGACTGACCGGTGCGCAGGACGCGATCGTAGTCAACAACGGGGCCGCAGCGGTGATGCTGATGCTCGCGGCATTGGCGCGCGACGGCCAGGTGATCGTCTCGCGCGGCGAGCTGATCGAGATCGGGGGCGGCTTTCGGATCCCGGATGTGATCGCGCAGAGCGGCGCGCG
>DATLGW010000248.1:0-2015 GCA_035540315.1 Burkholderiaceae bacterium
CTGCCACAGCGCCGCCACTTCCAGTTCGGTCTGCGTGCGCGGCACGCTGGCCGCTGCATCGACGTCGCCGGGCGGTCGCGCCGGCGAGCGGGCGGTCGCCGGCGTCGGCACCGACACCGGCAGCTCCCGGCACGGGACCGAAAGGTCGTCGGCCGCCCGTTCGAGCACCGCCTCCAGGCTTTGGAGCCAGCCTCGCACGAGCATCTCGTCGAACAGGCTGCTGTTGTACTGGCATTCGATCCGCGGCTGGTCGCCCGCCACGACCACTTCGGCGAGCACCTCGAACTGCTCGTACGGCCGAGCGAGCTGCTCGCCCCGCATCCGCAGATCCAAGCCGTCCGGAACGGTCTGCCTCGACTCGGGCACCGACGTGAACACGACATTGATCAGCGGCAGTCGACTCGGGTCGCGGCGGACTTTCAGCAGTGCCAGCAGCTCGCTGAGCGAATAGCCGCCGTGCCTCATTGCCGTCAGCAGCTGCTTTCGCCCTGCGCCGGCGAACGCCGCGAACGAGCTTTCGGAGTCGACGGCGGAGCGGATCGGCAGGAAGTCCAGGCACAATCCCACCAGCTCGTGTTGCCCCGGCCGCAGTTGCCCCGCGACCGGCACGCCGACCACGACATCGCGGCTGCCGCAGATCCGCGACAGCACGACGTTGAATGCGGCAAACAGCATCGAGAACAGCGTCAGCCCCTGCGCACCCCCCTGCCGCCGAACCCGCTCGATCAGCCGCGGGTCGAGCGGATGATCGAGCCGGGCCGAAACGGCGCTGCGGCGCGGCGGCCGCGGCCACGCGGTGGGCAGATCCAGCGCAGGCGGCAGCGGGTCGAACACGCGAGACCAGAACGCGGCGTTCTGCTGCTCTCGCGCCTTCGCTTCGGTGACTCGAGCGCGCACGAACTGCGCGAACGACGGCGCGGGCGGCGGTGCGCTGCCGCGACCGAGCGCGTGCAGGTAGAGCAGCGCGAATTCCTTCTGCAGCGTGCCCAGCGACCAGCCGTCGCAGATGATGTGGTGCGCCTTCAGCAGCACCACGTGATGGGTCGGCTGCAACGCGATCAGCTCGGCGCGGAACAGCGGCCCGGCGCGCACATCGAGAGGATCCGACACCGCGAGCCGAAGCCGCTCGGCGAGCCTCGCTTCGCGCTCGAGCGGAGGCAGCGAGGCCAGGTCGACCAGCTCCACCCGCAACGGCCGCGGCGCGCCGATGCGCATCTCGCCGACGTCCGGAAACGTCGCGCGCAGCGCGTCATGCCGCTCGTACAGGCGCTGCAATGCGGCGAGTGCCGCGGACCGATCGAACTCGCCGTGCAGATCGATCCTCAGCGCCAGCAGGCAGGCCGCCGCCGACTCGGCACTGTGCCGGTCGAGCACCCACATGTCCCGCTGCAGCCCCGTGGTCTCGGCGACCGCTTCGACGGGCTGCGCGGCGAGCGGATTCGGGTTAGCCGGCATCGATGCGCTCAGCGATCGGGCACCGCGTGCAGCCATTCGGGCAAACGCTCGAGCACCTGCTGCTGTGCCGCCAGCGACGTGACCAGGTGATCGACGTCCGGCAGGAACTCGGCGCCGATCCGCTCCTCCAGACCGTGGCGCGCCAGGACCTTGCGCTGCTGCTCTTCGAACTCGCGCCGATCCACCGTGCTTCCCGTGTACACGAGCGTCACTGCGACGCCGCGTTCTGCCAGCGAGCGCAACCGCTCGACGTACGCCGGCAGCGGCGGCGGCTTGCGGCCATGGTTGCCCAGCATCGCGTAGTGGCGTTGCAGCGGCCCGATCTCGCGCAGCCGCGCGAACGTGCCGGCGATGCCGTTGCGGCGCAGCTTCGACGCGTACAGCGAAACGCGCCAGCGCAGCGACGGGTAGATCACCGGGTCCAGCGCCACGATCGCCGCGATCGAGGGGTGTTCGATCGCTGCGGCCAACCCATCGTCGCCTCCGGAGCAGATTCCGAACAGCAGATGCCGACGCGTGCCGGCCTGCCGCTGTAGCGCCGCGATCGCCGCGCCGATATC
>DATLGW010000249.1:0-3918 GCA_035540315.1 Burkholderiaceae bacterium
CCCGGAGCAGAAGATCGGGCGGCCGCGCCAGCTGTTCGTCGGCGCCACGCGCCGCGACGTGCTGCCGATCGACCAGCGCTGACCGGCGCGGGCGCCGATGCGGCGCCCGCGCAACGCCTCGCAGCGCTGCGGGCGGGCGCCGCGACGCCGGCGCGTGCCGGCCGTCGGATCGATGCCGAATGCGCCTGCCGCCGGCACGGGTCCGCGCGTCGGCCTCATCCGATCGTGTTATGCTGGGTCGTTGCCTGCGCACGGCTGGAGCCGCTCGCGCCGGCAGAGGGCGCGCCCGCAACCCGGCAGGCGCCGGTTCCGCCGCCCTCGCATCTTCGACGAGAAACTCGTTTGCAGAGGTACGCGCGATGCTGAAGACCTTCCGTTCGAACTCCTACCTGTTCGGCGGCAACGCCGCGTACGTCGAGGAGCTCTACGAGAGCTACCTGCAGAACCCGGCGTCGGTTCCCGATCAGTGGCGCGCGTACTTCGACAGCATGCAGCTGGTGCCGGCGGCCGACGGCAGCCCGCAGACCCGCGACATCGCGCATGCGCCGATCGTGCGCTCGTTCGCCGAGCGGGCGCGCACCGGCAAGCTCACGCCGCGGCAGATGGGCGGCGACGCGGCGACCGCTCACCAGCAAGTTTACGTGCAGCAGCTGATCGCGGCGTACCGGTTCCTCGGGTCGCGCCACGCCGACCTCGATCCGCTGAAGCGCCAGGAGCGCCCGCACATTCCGGAGCTCGAGCCGGCCTTCTACGACTTCACCGAGGGCGACCACGCGAACATCTACTCGGCGGCGAACACGTTCTTCGGCTTCGAGAGCGCGCCGCTGCGCGAGATCCTGCGGGCGCTGCGCGATACCTACTGCGGCACGATCGGTGCCGAGTTCATGCACATCACCGACCCGGCGCAGAAGCGCTGGCTGCAGGAGAAGCTCGAGAGCACCCGCGCGAAGCCGACGTACACCGCCGAGCGCAAGCGGCGGATCCTCGAGCGGCTGACCGCTGCCGAGGGGCTCGAGCGGTTCCTGCACACGAAGTACGTCGGCCAGAAGCGCTTCTCGCTCGAAGGCGGCGAGAGCTTCATCGCGTCGATCGACGAGGTGATCCAGCGCGCCGGCAGCCAGGGCGTGCAGGAGATCGTGATCGGCATGGCGCACCGCGGGCGGCTGAACGTGCTGGTCAACACGCTCGGCAAGATGCCGCGCGACCTGTTCGCCGAGTTCGAGGGCCGCCGCGCCGACGACCTGCCGTCGGGCGACGTCAAGTACCACCAGGGCTTCTCCAGCGACGTGTCGACGCCCGGCGGGCCGGTGCACCTGTCGCTCGCGTTCAACCCGTCGCACCTGGAGATCGTCAATCCGGTCGTGGCCGGATCCACGCGGGCGCGCCAGGACCGCCGCGGCGATGCCGACGGCTCGCAGGTGCTGTCGGTGCTGGTGCACGGCGACGCGTCGTTCGCCGGCCAGGGCGTCGTGATGGAGACGCTGAACCTGGCGCAGACGCGCGGCTACGGCACGCACGGCACCGTGCACATCGTGATCAACAACCAGATCGGCTTCACGACGTCGGATCCGCGCGATTCGCGCTCGACGATCTACTGCACCGACGTCGTCAAGATGATCGAGGCGCCGGTGCTGCACGTGAACGGCGACGACCCGGAAGCGGTCGTGTTCGCGACCGAGATCGCGTTCGACTTCCGGCAGAAGTTCCGCACCGACGTCGTCATCGACATCGTCTGCTTCCGCAAGCTCGGGCACAACGAGCAGGACACGCCGGCGGTCACGCAGCCGCTGATGTACAAGAAGATCGCGGCGCACCCGGGCACGCGCAAGCTGTACGCCGACAAGCTCGCCGCACAGGGAGTGACCTCGGGCGACGACGCCGAGCGCATGGTGCGCGAGTACCGCGCGGCGATGGACGAGGGCCGCCACACGGCCGATCCGGTGCTGTCGAACTTCAAGAGCAAGTTCGCGGTCGACTGGATGCCGTTCCTGAACCGCAAATGGACCGACGCGGCCGACACCGCGGTGCCGATCGCCGAGTTGCAGCGGCTGGCCGAGCGGATCACGACGGTTCCGGCCGACTTCAAGGTGCATCCGCTGGTCGAGCGGGTGATCGCCGATCGGCGCGCGATGGGCCGCGGCGAAGCACCGCTCGACTGGGGCATGGGCGAGCACCTGGCGTTCGCGTCGCTGGTTGCGAGCGGCTACGCGGTGCGGCTGTCGGGGCAGGATTCGGGGCGCGGCACGTTCAGCCACCGGCACGCGGTGCTGCACGATCAGAACCGCGAGCGCTGGGACGCCGGCACCTACGTGCCGCTCGAGCACGTGACCGACAACCAGGCGCGATTCACCGTGATCGACTCGGTGCTGTCCGAGGAGGCGGTGCTCGGCTTCGAATACGGCTATTCGACGGCCGAGCCGAACGCGCTGGTGATCTGGGAGGCGCAGTTCGGCGACTTCGTCAACGGCGCCCAGGTCGTGATCGACCAGTTCATCTCGTCGGGCGAGACGAAGTGGGGTCGCGCGTGCGGGCTGGCGATGATGCTGCCGCACGGCTACGAGGGGCAGGGGCCCGAGCATTCGTCGGCGCGGCTCGAACGATTCCTGCAGCTGTGCGCCGAGCACAACATGCAGGTGTGCCAGCCGACCACGCCGGCGCAGATCTTCCATCTGCTGCGGCGGCAGATGATCCGGATGTTCCGCAAGCCGCTGGTGATCATGACGCCGAAGTCGCTGCTGCGGAACAAGGAAGCGACGTCGACGCTCGACGAGCTCGCCGGCGGCGCATTCCAGACCGTGATCGGCGAGACCGATGCCGGAATCGATCCGAAGAAGGTGCGCAAGATCGTGGTTTGCACCGGCAAGGTGTACTACGACCTGCTGCTCGCGCGCCGCGAGCGCGAGATCGACGATACGGCGCTGATCCGCATCGAGCAGCTGTATCCGTTCCCGCACAAGACGTTCGACGCGCAGGTCAAGCGGTATCCGGCGGCCACGCAGATCACGTGGTGCCAGGACGAGCCGCAGAACCAGGGCGCGTGGTTCTTCATCGAGCATCATCTGCGCGATGCGCTGAAGGACGGCCAGAAGCTGTCGTACGCGGGTCGCGCGGCATCGGCGTCGCCCGCCGTCGGCTACTACGACAAGCATTACGCGCAGCAGAAGGAACTGCTCGCTGCCGCGCTGGGCGAAGCGAAGGCCACCCGGACCCGCAAGACGGCGTAGCGCCCGGATCCGCGCCACCGGCGCTTCGCCGCGCCGGTGACACGTGCCGCCGCATTCAACAGTCTCCTCGAACCCAGGGACGATCCCACCCGGAGCGATTTCAATGGCACTGATCGAAGTGAAGGTTCCGCAATTGTCGGAATCGGTCGCGGAAGCAACGCTTCTGCAATGGCACAAGAAGCCGGGTGAGGCGATTGCGCGCGACGAGAACCTGATCGACATCGAGACCGACAAGGTCGTGCTCGAGGTGCCCGCGCCGTCGAACGGCGTGCTCAGCCGCGTGCTCAAGGAAGACGGGGCGACCGTGGTCGCCGGCGAGACGATCGCGGTGATCGACACCGACGCGGTCGCCGGCGCGGCCGCGCCGTCGGGCGGCGCCGGCACGGCCGCGCCGGCTGCCGGCGCAGCACCCCCGCCGGCGGGCGCAGCGGCCGGCGCGCCCGCGGCCGCAGGCGCCGGCGGGGGAGCTCGCCCGCCGGCGGCGATGCCGTCGGCCGCGAAGCTGATGTCGGAAAACCAGCTGTCGCCGGCGCAGGTCGGCGGCACCGGACGCGACGGTCGCATCACGAAGGGCGACGTGCTGGCGGCGATCGCCCAGCCGGCGCCGGCTGCCGGCGCGGCCGCGGCACCGGCGGCCGCGCCGAAGGCGCCCGCGCCGGCGCCCGCGCTGCCGGCGGTCAAGCCGCCCGTGGAC
>DATLGW010000250.1:0-7936 GCA_035540315.1 Burkholderiaceae bacterium
GTCGGTGCTCGCGCACGACGAGATCGAGCGCGATTTTACGCGCGCGCTGGGCCTGGAGCTGGCCAGCGGCGCGGTCGTGGTCAGCTCGGTGATTGCCGACGGCAGCGCCGCGGCCGCCGGGCTGCGCGCCGGCGACGAGGTGCTGCGGGTCGACGGCCGGCCGGTGTCGCGCGCCAGCGAGCTGATCGACGTCGTGCGCGCGAATCCGCAGCGCGAGCTCGCGCTGGCGATCCGGCGCGGCGACGTCGAGCAGCGCGTCGTCGTCGTGCCGCAGCCGCAGCAGGACGCCGGTGCGACCGTCGGACGCATCGGCGCTGCGCTGCAGAACCGCGTTCAGATGGTGACGATCGACCTCGGTCCGATCGAGGCGCTGGGTCGCGGCGTGCGCCAGACCTGGGACATGTCGATTTTCTCGCTGCGGATGCTCGGCCGGATGATCACCGGCGACGTGTCGTGGCGGAACCTGAGCGGCCCGGTCACGATCGCCGATTATGCGGGGCAGACCGCGAAGGTCGGCTGGCACGCATATGTCGCGTTTCTCGCGTTGATCAGCGTGAGCCTCGGCGTGCTGAACCTGCTGCCGGTGCCGGTGCTCGACGGCGGCCATTTGGTATATTACGCGCTCGAAGCCATCCGCGGTAAGCCACTGTCGGAGCGGTTCCTGCAGATCACTCAGCGGGCAGGGCTTGCGGTGGTCGGGTCGCTGATGATGATCGCGCTGTTCAACGACCTAAGCCGCCTGTTCGGTCCCTGATTCGGCTGCGTCCGCAAATCGGGAGTTCCATGGGTCTTTTCGCGAGGACCGTGACCGTCATGGTCACGGCGCTGCTGTCGCACTTCGCGATGGCGTTCGAGCCGTTCGTCGTCCGCGACATCCGCCTGGTCGGCGTGCAGCGGATCGAGCCCGGGACGGTTTTCGGCTATCTGCCGGTCACGGTCGGCAGCCGGCTGGACGACGCGAGCGCGGCCGCTGCAGTGCGCGCATTGTTCGCGACCGGCTTCTTCAAGGACGTGCGCCTCGAGGTCGAGGGCGACGTGCTGATCGTCCACCTCGAGGAGCGGCCGGCGGTCGCGTCGGTCGACATCAGCGGCGCGCGCGAGATCGATGCCGAGACGCTGAAGCGCGCGCTGCGCGACCTGGGCCTGGCCGAATCGCGGATCTACGACCGGGCCGTGCTCGAGCGCGCCGAGCAGGAGATCAAGCGGCAGTACCTGGCGCGCAGCAAGTACGGCGTGCGGATCACGTCGACGGTCACGCCGCTGGAGCGCAACCGGGTCGCGGTCACGATGGCGATCGACGAAGGCGGCGATGCCCGCATCGCGCAGATCCGCATCGTCGGCAACCGCGTGTTCTCCGAGCGCACGCTGATCGACCAGATGCACCTGACCACGCCGACCTGGCTGTCGTGGTACACGAAGACCGACCAGTACTCGCGTGAGAAGCTGGCGGGCGACCTGGAGGCGCTGCGGTCGTATTACCTGAACCGCGGCTACCTCGAGATGACGATCGACTCGACGCAGGTGTCGATCGCGCCGGACCGCGAGGGCGTGTACATCACGGTCAACATCACCGAGGGCGACCGCTACACCGTGTCGGACATCTCTTTTCGCGGCGAGACGCTGGGTCGCGAGGAGGATTTCCGTCGGATGCTGACGCTCAAGCCCGGCGACGTGTTCTCCGGCGAGCGGCTGTCCGAATCGACGAAACGCATCTCCGATGCGCTCGGCGCGATCGGCTACGCGTTCGCGAACGTCAATGCGATTCCGACGCTCGACCGGGACAAGCGCCAGGTCAGCTACACGATCTCGATCGACCCCGGCCGCCGCGCCTACGTGCGGCGGATCAACATCTTCGGCAACACCCGTACCCGCGACGAAGTGATCCGGCGCGAGATGCGCCAGTTCGAGGGCGCCTGGTTCGATGCCGAGCGGATCCGCCTGTCGCGCGAGCGAATCGACCGCCTCGGATACTTCCAGGCGGTGGCGATCGACACGCAGCCGGTGCCCGATACGATCGACCAGGTCGACATCAACGTCACGGTCTCGGAGCGGCGTACCGGCAACTTCACGGTCGGCATCGGGTTCTCGAGCACGGAGAAGCTGATCCTGAGCGGTTCGATCTCGCAACCGAACTTCCTGGGCACCGGCAACCAACTGAGCGCCGAGATCAACACCAGCCGCGTGCAGAAGGTGATCTCGCTGCAGGCGACCGACCCGTACTTCACGCCCGACGGGATCAGCCGCTCGATCGACGTGTACCGGCGCAACTTCGACGCGTCGTACGTGAACCTCGGCGACTACCGGATCACGTCCTCTGGCGTCGGCCTGCGCTTCGGGGTGCCGTACACCGAATACGACCGCGTGTTCTTCGGCGCGGCGTGGGAGCACACGGGGATCCGGCTGGGCAACAACCCGCCGCGGCGCTACGTCGATTACGTCAACACGTTCGGCACCAGCGTGTCGTCTTTCCTGGGCACGTTGGGCTGGTTGCGCGACTCGCGCGACAGCGCGTTCGTGCCCACGCGCGGCCGGCTGCAGGCGGCCAACCTCGAGTTCACGCTGCCGGGCGGCGACGTGCGCTACGTGCGCGGCGGCTACAACCATCAGTGGTTCTACCCGATCAACAAGGATCTGACGATCGCGCTGAACGGGGAGATTGCGCACGGCCGGGGATTCGGCGGGCAACCGCTGCCGCTGTTCAAGAACTACTACGCGGGTGGCATCGGCTCGGTGCGAGGCTTCGAGCCGAACAGCCTCGGGCCGCGCGATCCGGTCGACAACCTGCCGCTGGGCGGGCAGACGAAGCTGGTCGGCGCGATCGAGCTGCTGTTCCCGATTCCCGGCACCGGCAACGACCGCTCGATCCGCGGCTTCACGTTCTTCGACGTCGGCAACGTCTATCAGCGCACGTCGATCGACCTCAGCGATCTGCGCTACTCGGTCGGATTCGGCCTGTCGTGGCTGTCGCCGATCGGGCCGCTGAAGCTGACGTTCGGAACGCCGCTGCGGCGCGAGCCGGGGGATCGCACGCAGCGGTTCCAGTTCCAGATCGGGACCGGGTTCTAGGGTGCAGGTGTGCGAAAATCGCGCGATTTCGCCTCGGCGACCTCGCGCCCGAAACACAGGAGCGGTGACGACATGAGCAAGACATTCGGATGGCTGGCGGCGTGCGCGCTGCTGTCGTTTGCGGCAGCGGCCGGCGCCCAGGAGACGGCGAAAGTCGGATTCGTCAACAGCGAGCGGATCCTGCAGAACTCGGCGCCCGCGAAAGCGGCGCAGCAGAAGCTCGAGCAGGAGTTCTCGCGGCGGGACAAGGAGCTGCAGGAGATGGCGGCGCGGTTGAAGGCGCTGTCGGAGAAGCTCGACCGGGACGCCGCCGTGCTGTCCGACAGCGACCGGGCTCGCCGGCAGCGCGAGGTGGCCGACATGGACAAGGAGTTCCAGCGGCGGCAGCGCGAGTTCCGCGAGGACCTGAACCAGCGCCGCAACGAGGAGCTGTCGCTCGTGCTCGAGCAGGCGAACCGGGCGATCCGCCAGCTGGCCGAGCAGGAGAAATACGACCTGATCCTGCAAGAGGCGGTGTATTTCAATCCTCGCATCGACATCACCGACAAGGTGATTCGGGCGCTGAACGCGACGAAGTAGGCGCGCCCGGTGCGCCGTCCGCTGACGCCAGGGATCCGGCTGGCGGAACTGTCGCAGCGATTCGCCGCCGAGCTGGTCGGAGACGGCGAGCGCATCATCGATCGGCTGGCGACGCTCGAGTCGGCCGGCCCGAGCAGCCTGTCGCTGCTGACTTCGGCACGCTACCGTGAAGCGGCCGGGGCGACCGGCGCCGGCGCGGTGATCGTCGCGCCGGAGCTGGCCGATGCGCTGCCGGAGGCGGCAGCGCAGCTGCGGTCGGCCGATCCGTATGCGTTGTACGCGCGGATCGCGCAATGGTTCGCAGCCCGCACGGGGCTGCCAGCCGAGCGCGGCCGGCACCCGTCGGCGACAGTCGCCGAGGATGCGCGCATCGACGATTCCGCGTCGATCGGTGCCGGTTGCGTGATCGGCCCGGGCAGCACGATCGGCGCGCGGGTGATCGTGGGCGCCGGCTGCTGCATCGGGCGCGACACGACGATCGGCGCCGACTCGCTGCTGCATCCGAACGTGACGATCGGCGACGACTGCAGCCTGGGCGAGCGCGTGATCGTGCACTCGGGCACCGTGATCGGCTCCGACGGCTTCGGTTTCGCGCGCAGCGGCGAGCAGTGGCTGAAGATCCCGCAGCTGGGCGGCGTGGCAATCGGCGACGATGTCGAGATCGGTTCGAACTGCTCGATCGACCGCGGCGCGCTCGACGACACGGTGATCGAGGCCGGTTGCAAGCTCGACAACCTGATCCAGGTCGCGCACAACGTGCGGATCGGCGCCGGTACCGCGATCGCCGCCTGCGTCGGCATCGCCGGCAGCACGACGATCGGACGCAACTGCCGAATCGGCGGCGCGGCGGGAATCGACGGGCATCTTCGGATCTGCGACGGCACGACGATCGGCGCGATGACCGCCGTGTTCGCGTCGATCGACGAGCCCGGCGTCTACACCGGGCTGTTTCCGCTGCTCGCGCACCGCGAATGGGAGCGGGTCGCTGCGAACCTGCGGCAGCTGCCGCAGATGCGCCAGCGGCTGCGGGCGCTCGAGAAGAACCAGAACGACAAGTCAGGGCAGGGGAGCTGAATGGACCCGATCGACATCCGGCGAATACTCGAATATCTGCCGCATCGCTACCCGTTCCTGCTGATCGATCGGGTGCTCGAGCTCGAGCCGAACCGGCGCATCGTCGCGCTCAAGAACGTGACAATCAACGAACCGTATTTCGTCGGCCACTTTCCGCACGTGCCGGTGATGCCGGGGGTGCTGATCATCGAGGCGATGGCGCAGGCGGCCGGCGTACTGTCGTTCGCATCGATGGGACGCACCGCCGACACCCGCTCGGTGTACTACTTCGTCGGCATCGACGGCGCGCGGTTCAAGCGGCCGGTCTCCCCGGGCGATCAGCTGCGGCTCGAGGTCGATCTGCTGCGGACGGCGCGTTCGATCAGCAAGTTCGCCGGCCGCGCGAGCGTCGACGGTGCTTCGGTCGCCGAAGCCGAGCTGATGTGCACGTTGCGCGAGCTGGCGCCGGCCCCCGCGGGGCCGGCACCGCATGCACGCCAGGAAGACTGACTCATGACCCGAATTCATCCGACCGCGATCGTCGACCCGTCCGCCGAGCTGGCGCCGGACGTGACGGTGGGCGCGTACAGCGTGATCGGGCGCGGCGTGTCGATCGGCCCCGGCACGACGGTGGCCGCGCACGTGGCGATCGAAGGCCCCTGCCGGATCGGCGCGAACAACCGGATCCATCCGTTCGCGTCGCTCGGCGGCGCGCCGCAGGACAAGAAGTACCGCGGCGAGCCGACGACGCTCGAGATCGGCGACGGCAACACGATTCGCGAGTACGTGACGCTGAATCGGGGCACGGTGCAGGGCAACGCCGTCACGCGGATCGGCGACGACAACTGGATCATGGCGTACGTGCACGTCGCGCACGACTGCGTGATCGGCAGCCACACGATCTTCGCGAACTGCACGAATCTGGGCGGGCACGTCGAGATCGGCGACTGGGTCGTGCTGGGGGGCTACACCGGCGTGCACCAGTTCTGCAAGCTCGGCGCGCACGTGATGACCGGCGTCGGATCGGTCGTGCTGCACGACGTGCCTCCGTTCGTGATGGTCGCCGGCAACACGGCGCAAGCGCACGGGATCAACGCCGAGGGGCTGCGCCGGCGCGGATTCGACAAGGCCGACATCGAGCGAATCCGTCGCGCGTACCGCACGCTGTACCGATCCGGGCTGACCCTCGAGGAGGCACGGCGGGCGCTGTTCGAGCAGGCCGCATCCGGCGGGGCGGGCAGCGAGCACATCCGGAAACTGGCCGAGTTCCTCGAGCGGGTGACCCGCGGCATCGTGCGCTGAGGAACCGGGTGCGAGCGGCGCCAATCGGATGACGGCGGCAGCGCCGGTGCGCATCGCGATGGTCGCGGGCGAGGCTTCGGGCGACCTGCTCGCGTCGAGCGTCCTGCAGGGGTTGCGACAACTTGCCGGCGCCGTCGACGCGTACGGCATCGGCGGCCCGCGGATGAGCGAGTCCGGCTTCGATCCCTGGTGGCCGTCGGAGCTGCTGGCGGTACGCGGTTTCGTCGAGGTGGTCCGCCACTACCCGCGGTTGTGGTCGCTGCGAAACCGCCTGCGCGAACGGCTGCTGGCCGAGCGGCCGGAGATCTTCGTCGGCGTCGACGCCCCCGACTTCAACCTCGGGCTCGAGCGGTCGCTGAGGCGCAGCGGGTTGCGCTGCGCGCAGTTCATCGGGCCGGCGATCTGGGCGTGGCGCCGCGAGCGGATCGAGCGCGTGCGCGCCGCGGTGGATCACATGCTGCTGATCTTTCCGTTCGAGCTCGAGCTGTACCGCGAAGCCGGGATCGCGGCGACCTATTGCGGCCATCCGCTGGCCGACCAGATCCCGCTGCAGCCCGACCGCGCTTCAGCGCGCTCGCAGCTGCAGTTGCCCGCGCAAGGCTCGGTGGTCGCAGTGCTGCCGGGCAGCCGCGTCTCGGAGCTGCATTACCTGGGGCCGGCGTTCATCGAGACGATCCGCTGGCTGGCGCGCGCGCGCCCGCAGCTGTGCTTCGTGATCCCGGCAGCGAACGCGACGCTGCGCGCGCGGCTCGACGCATTGCTCGCCGCTGCGCCGTTGCCTGACCAGGTCGACCTGCGGCTGCTCGACGGGCAGTCGCACGCGGCGCTCGCGGCCGCCGACGCGGTGCTGCTCGCCAGCGGCACCGCGACGCTGGAGACCGCGCTGCACAAGCGCCCGATGGTGATCGCCTATCGGATGGCGCCGCTGACGTACCAGCTGAGCAGGCGGCTGGCCTATCTGCCGCACATCGGCCTGCCGAACATCCTGTGCGGCGAGCGGCTGGTGCCCGAGTTCGTGCAGGATGCGGCCACGCCGCAGGCGCTCGGCGCGGCGGTGCTGGCGCAGCTCGACGACGATGCGAATGCGCGCCGGTTGCATCAGCGATTCACCGAGCTGCATCACCAGTTGCGGCGCGATTGCGGGCGGCGTGCGGCGCAGGCGTTGCTCGAGCTGCGCGAGGCGCGGTAAAGTGCCGCGCATTCGGACGTCGCAACAGCACCGTAACGCGCTGCGTCGCGCCCAGGGGACGCGAATCGATGATGCATGATCTGCGCAGAATCTGCGGCGTCGACGAGGCCGGGCGAGGTCCGCTCGCCGGACCCGTCTACGCTGCCGCCGTCGTACTCGACCCGGATCGACGGATCGACGGACTGCGCGACTCCAAGCAGCTGACGGCGGCGCGTCGCGAGGAACTTGCCGAGGCGATCAGGGCGAACGCGCTGTCGTGGGCGGTCGCGAGCGCGTCGGTGGCCGAGATCGATCGGATCAACATCCTGCGCGCGAGCCTGCTTGCGATGCGGCGAGCCGTGCTGGGCCTGAAGCTCGCGCCGACGCTGGCGCGCGTCGACGGCAACCAGCGGCCGCCTCGGCTGCGCTGCGCGATCGAGCTGGTCGTTGACGGCGACGAGACCGATCCGGCGATCTCGGCCGCATCGATCCTGGCGAAGACCGCGCGCGACGCCGAGATGCTGCGGCTGCATGCGCGCTATCCGAAGTACCGGTTCGACCTGCACAAGGGTTACGCGACGCCCGAGCATCTGACGCTGCTGCGCGAGCACGGCGCCTGCCGCATCCACCGCGCGAGCTTCGCGCCGGTGCGCGAATGCCAGCGCGGCTGAACGATCGCCTGAAACGGATCACGTCGCGCGACAACGCGATCTACCGCCAGGTGCACGAGCTCGCGCACTCGGCGCGCGAGCGGCGCCGGCAAGGGCA
>DATLGW010000251.1:0-1717 GCA_035540315.1 Burkholderiaceae bacterium
CCGTCTCCCTCATTCGAAGGAGTCGGGCCGCTCGGCGTGCGTCGCGCCGCCGGATCGCCCGCCTCATTTGAGAGAGCGCAGCCGCGTTCAGCCGGTGCGCTCGTAACGCAGCAGCGCGTCGAAGTACTCGATCGTCTTCGCCAGTCCCTGCTCGAGTGCGACCGTCGGCTGCCAGCCGAGCTGCTCGGTCGCGCGGCCGATGTCCGGGCGCCGCTGCATCGGATCGTCGGCCGGCAGCGGCCGGAACTCGAGCTTCGACTTCGACCCGGTGATCTGCAGCACCTTGTCGGCCAGCTGCCGGATCGTGAACTCGCCCGGGTTGCCCAGGTTGATCGGCCCGGTCACCGCATCGGGTGAATTCATCAGCCGCATCAGACCGTCGATCAGGTCGTCGACGTAGCAGAACGACCGGGTCTGCTGCCCTTCGCCGTAGATCGTCAGCGGCTCGCCCCGCAACGCCTGCACGATGAAGTTCGACACCACGCGCCCGTCGTTCGGATGCATCCGCGGCCCGTAGGTGTTGAAGATCCGCGCGACCTTGATCGACAGCCTGTGCTGCCGGTGATAGTCGAAGAACAGCGTCTCGGCGCAGCGCTTGCCCTCGTCGTAGCACGACCGCGTGCCGATCGGATTGACGTGCCCCCAGTAGTCCTCGCGCTGCGGATGCACCTGCGGATCGCCGTAGACCTCGCTGGTGGACGCCTGCAGGATCCGGCAGCGCAAGCGCTTCGCGAGTCCCAGCATGTTGATCGCGCCGTGCACCGATGTCTTCGTCGTCTGCACCGGATCGTGCTGGTAGTGCACCGGCGAGGCCGGGCATGCGAGGTTGTAGATCTCGTCGACCTCGACGTACAGCGGAAACGTCACGTCGTGCCGGACGAACTCGAACCGCGAATGCCCGTGCAGATGTTCGATGTTGCGTTTCGTGCCGGTGAACAGGTTGTCCACGCACAGCACCTCGTGTCCTTGCGCGAGCAGCCGGTCGCACAGGTGCGAGCCCAGGAAGCCGGCGCCGCCGGTCACCATCACGCGTTTGCGAGTCGAGTAGCTGCGCATCGTTTGTCCGTGGTCGGAAGCCGCCGAGAGAATACGGCGTACCAGCGCGTCCCGCCGTGCGAAGCCTCACCGCGGGAGGGTGATTCCGTATACTGCCCCGATGCGTACCATCCTGTCGATCCTGCTGGCGCTGTTCGCCGGCGCCGCCGCCAGTACCGAGCTGACGTTCCACGCGAGCGCGTTCGACGCGGCGCTCAAGCGCGAGCTGTTCATGAACGACGGCCGCTACGTGATGTCGGGCACTCCGGACGGTTGCGCTTTCGCGTACCTGGAATCGCCGTCGTCGACGATCCGCGACGGCCGGATCTTCATCCGCGCGCGCTTTTCGGGACGCGCCGGCGCCAACGTCGGCGGCTCGTGCGTCGGCACCGGCGATACGTTCTGGGTCACGCTGTCGGCGCAGCCCGCGGCGCGCGGCGACTTGCTGGTGCTCGAGCAGATCCGGGTCGACGAAGCGAAGGATGTGTTTCGCGGGCTGTTCGAGCGGCTGCTCGCGCGGCGCAAGAAGCCGCTTGCGCTGAACCTGCGCAAGGAGTTCGAAAGAGCGCTGACGCGGCCGGACGCGCCGTTCGAGATGGAGCTGGTCGATCTGAAGATCAAGCGCGTGGTCACGCAGAACGACCGGCTGCAGATCGCGCTGGATCTGGCGATCGTCGCGAAG
>DATLGW010000252.1:0-1916 GCA_035540315.1 Burkholderiaceae bacterium
GCAGGCGTTCGTGCGGGTGACGATCGCGCTCGAGGGCTGCGCTGCCCGCGCCGCCCTCGAGCGCGATCGTCACCCGCACGAACGCCTGCGGCGCCTCGGTCAGCGTGACCACGCCGAATCGGAACGGCATCCGCAGCCGCACGTCGCGCTCGAGCAGGTCGATGTCGGCGACCGTGAACCGCGGCGCGGTGGTGAGCGTCGCGCCCATCGATTACTCCATGCCGAGCAGCTTGTAGATCCGCCGCGTGTAGACGCCGAACGCCTCATGGGTCTTCATGTCGAGCGTGCGCGGATGCGGCAGCTCGACGATGAAGTTGTCGGCCATCCGCGCCGGACCGGCGGTCAGCACGACGACGCGGCTGCCGAGGAACACTGCCTCGGAGATGCCGTGGGTCACGAACACGATCGTCTTGCCGGCTTCCTTCCAGATCCGCAGCAGCTCGAGGTTCATCTTTTCGCGCGTCAGCGCATCGAGCGCGCCGAACGGCTCGTCCATCAGCACCAGCTTCGGATCGTGGACCAGCGCGCGCGCGATCGCAGCGCGCTGCTGCATGCCGCCCGACAGCTCGTACGGATACTTGTCCTCGTTACCCGACAGGCCGACCAGCGCCAGCAGGTCGCGCGCGCGCTCGCGCGCTGCCGCCATCGGCAGCCCGAGGATCTCGGCCGGCAGCAGCACGTTGTCGAGCACGCGACGCCACTTCAGCAGCAGCGGCGCCTGGAACACCATGCCGACGTCGCGGCTGGGGTCGAACGGGTGCGTCGGCGAACCGATCCGCACCTCGCCGCCGTCGTGCGGATGCAGCCCCGACAGCACCTTCAGCAGCGTCGACTTGCCGCAGCCCGACGGCCCGACCATCGACACCAGCTCGCCCGGCATCACGTCGAACGTCGCATCCGATACCGCCAGGTGCTCGATGCGTCCGCGCCGGTACACCTTGCGCACGTTGACCAGCCGGATGAACGGCTCGACCGGCGCGGCCGCACCCGCACCCGAGGTCGAAGCCGTGTTCGTCGTCGTCGCCGTATTCATGAAACTCGCGCGTCCTTGACGACCAGCAGCCGCTCGAGCAGCAGCACCAGTCCGTACAGCAGCATCCCGATCAGCGTGATCAGGATCACCGCCATGAACATCGCCGGCGTGTCCAGCGTGACCTGCACCTGCAGCATCAGGTAGCCCAGGCCGCGGTCGGACGCCAGGAACTCGCCGACGATCGCGCCGGCGACCGCCAGGATCGCGGCGACCTTCATGCCGGCGAACACGTACGGCAGCGCGCCGGGCAGCTGGATCTTGATGAACAGCTGCCAGCGCGAGCCGCGCAACGAGCGTACCAGATCGAGCAGATCGGGTTCGATCTCGCGCAGCCCGCGCGCGGTCGTCAGCAGGATCGGGAACACCGAGATCGCGAACGCCATCAGCGTGTTCGGGAAGATGCCGAACTTGAACCACACGATGATCAGCGGCCCGAGCGCGACCTTCGGGATCATGTTCAGCGTGACCAGCAGCGGCAGGAAGAATGCCTCGAGTGCGCGCGACCACGTGAACAGCATCGCCAGCGTCACGCCGACCACCAGCGCCAGCAGATAACCGCCGAAGATCTCGCGCGCGGTCACCAGGCTGTTCGCCCACCAGCCGTAGTCGGGTTCGCCGAGCGCGCGCAGCGCCTCCAGCGGCGTCGGCATGATGAATCGAGGCACGTCGCCGACGCGCACCCACAGGTACCACGCGAAGATCAGCGCGACGTGCGACAGCACCGCCAGCGCATAGCGCGTCAGCTGCGAATCCAGCCAGATCGCGCCGCCGGTCTCGGCGCGCGCCAGCCGCGGCGTGGCGTCGCTCGCCATCGCTAGTCGAGCCAGCGCTGCAGGTTCGCGCGGACGAACGCGTCGTCGGACAGGTCGGGATGCTCGCGGCA
>DATLGW010000253.1:0-6883 GCA_035540315.1 Burkholderiaceae bacterium
GTGGACTCGCGCGCGAAAGCGCTGCTGGCGCGCATAGTTGCCGCAGCTTTCTTCGCTGCAATAGCGGCGCGCACCGTTGCGCGTGGTGTCGATGAACAGCCAGCCGCAACCGCGCGTGTCCTCGCAGACCTTCAGCCGGCCGCGATCGGCCGCGCTCAGCACGGCGAGCGTCGACAGCACCGCGGCGGCCTCCCAGAAGCGCCACGGATTCGGCGCGTCGGCGAGCTCGGTTCTCAGCGCAGGCCCGTCGGCGCGAATGCGCAGCCGCGCCATCAGGCGCTTCGTTTGCGATTCGAGCCGCTCGAGGCGGTCCGCCGGCAGCGCGTCGCCCCGCGCGGCGCCAGCGAGCAGCGCGTGGACGTCGTCGCGCAGCGCCCGCAGCGCCCGCAGCGCGTCGGCCACCTGCGGGGCGTCGGCGGGCACGCGCCGTTGCAGGCGCGCGAGCTGCGGCTCCGGCGCGAGCCGCCACCGGCGCGCCCAGCGCAACAGCCCGTCGGCATCGGTCGCGAGGTCGGTGGCGCGGTCGGTGCCGCGCCACTCGATCGAGTTCGCGAGCGCGATGCACGCAGGCGCGTCGTTGTCGGAAAATCGCTCCAGGTCGATCCGGAAAGTCGTCATCGGCGGCGCTGTCTTCGTTGTAACGGTCGTGCTCGCGCGAGATCGTTACAACGAGCATAATCCGCTTAGACCGTTACGTCAACAACGAGCATCATCGACATGAACTCCTCTTCCATTCCCGGCGCGCCTGCGCCCGGCCCAGCCGACGGCGATTCCGCCGAGCGCTGGCTTGCCGACGAAGCCGAGCGCCGCGGCCGTTCCGGGCCGGCCGGCGTTGCGGCGCTCGACGACCTGCGCTCGCGCTCGGGCATCGAGTTCCTGCGGGCGCTGATGAACGGCGAGCTTCCGAGCCCGCCGATCGGGCACACGGTCGGCTTCGTTCTGATCGCGGTCGACCCCGGCCGCGTCGTATTTCAGGGAACGCCGGGACGCGAGCACTACAACCCGATCGGCACGATTCACGGCGGCTGGATCGCGACGCTGCTCGACTCGGCGGTCGGTTGCGCGGTCCACTCGACGCTGCCGGCCGGCCGCGGCTACACGACGCTCGAGCTGAAGGTGAATTACGTGAAGGCGGTCAGCGACCGCACCGGGCCGCTGCGCGCGATCGGCACGGTGATCAGCGCCGGCCGGCAGGCGGGTACCGCGGAGGGCAGGCTGGTCGATGCGGCGGGACGGCTGTACGCGTTCGCGACCACGACCTGCCTGATCTTCGATCTGTAGCGAGGGCTGCTGCGATGCGCAGCCCTCAGCGGGCGAACCGCAGCCGGTAGGTGTCGACGTACGCGCGGCGCGAGATGTCCAGGTGCGATGCGCACAGCTCGATCAGCCGCTTGCGGTCGCGATCACGAAGCGCCTTGAGCATCGCGCGGTGCTCGCGCTGCGCGTTCCTGAAATATTCGGGCTTGACGATCGCGTACGACCACACGACGTGGGTCTTCCTGCGGAAATCGTCGATTGCGGCGGCCAGGTACGGATTGCCGCAGGCAGCGAACAGCGCGTCGTGGAACTCGAAGTTCGCGCGGAACACCGCCTTGGCGTCGCCGGCGTCGACCGCGGCGTCATGCCGCCCCTGCGCCGCCTCGATCCGCTGCAGATCTGGCTTGGGCAGCGGCAGCGGGATCTGTGCGGCCGCGGCCCGCTCGAGGATCTCGCGCACCGCGTAGATCTGCGCGACGTCCTCGAGCGTCAGTTGCCGCACGGTCGCGCCGCGATTGCGCTTGCGCTCGACCAGGCCGAAGCGCTCGAGCTCGACGAACGCCTGGCGCAGCACGTGCCGCTTCGTGTTCAGCCGCTCGGCCAGGTCCTCCTCGATCAGACGCGCGCCGGGCGCGAGCCGCCCGAGCACGATGTCCTCCTGCAGCGTCGCGACGACGGCCGTGAGCGGGTCGGACGGGTCGAGCAGCGTGGTCGTCATCGGGTCCGGGCGCCGTTCGTGCCCGCCGCGCGATACGCCTCATCGACCAGCGCGAGCGTCTGAACGTGGTCGAAGGGGTCGGTCTCGAACGGCGTTCCGCGCGCGAGCGCATCGGCGAAGTGCGCGATCGCCGCAGCGTAGCTGGCGCCGTAGCCGGCGTCCAGGTCGAAGCGCTCGTTCGCGGCGCGGCTGCCGTCGATGCGCAGCGTGTCGCCTTGGAGCCGGGCACACCCGTGGGTTCCCAGCAGCTCGAGCCGGTCCGACGGCGTCGCCGGTGCGCCGGGCGCGACGTAGCTGCCGTCGAGAACCCCCCACCCCGTGCGCATCCCGAGCAGGATCACCGCGTGGTCGTCGCCGCGGATCGACGGGCACAGCCGGCCGGCGCGCGCGGCGAGCACGTGCAGCGGACCGAGCAGCCAGCGCAGCACGTCGAGCGGGTGGATCAGCACGTCGCCGATCATCAGCCGCTCCGTGTCAGCGAAGAAGGCTTGCCGCAGCAGCTGCGGGCGCACGCCCTGTGCGTCGGGGCGATGTCGAATGCGTCGGGGCGGACTGCGTCGAGCATGTTCGCGGCATCGTCGAAAACGGCCGGAATGCCGAATTCGCTCGCGCGTTCGGCGGCGCGGGCAACGTGCGGGTCGCAGATCGCGACGACCCGCGCATTCGCGACGCGTCGCCAGCCCGCCAGATGATGGCGGCTCGCGAAGCCGGCGCCGGCAATTGCGACGCGAAGCCCGCGGGTCATCGCGCTGCGCGCGCGCCCGCCCGACCTGCAGCGGACAGCGCCGGCGCATCATCGAATCCGAACAGCGTGCGCGCTGCCGCGTCGAGCCGGTCTGGGTCGCCGACCCAGCGACGTCCGAACGCGATCGCGTCGTCGTAGCCGATGGCATCGGCAAAGCGCAGGAACGGCCAGTCCGACGCCCACACGCAGCGCTGCGCGGAGAAAGCATCGACCAGTGCCGACACGTACGGATCGGCGTCGGCGTGCGGGAACGGCTCGCGCGAGAAGCGAAACGGCCCGCTCAGCTTGACGAAGTGGCCGCGGCGCCCGAGCTCGAGCGTCGCGGCGAAACCGGGCTGCGACAGCCCGCGCGCCGGATCGGGGCGCCCGCAATGATCGATGACGATTCGCGGCGGATCGCCGCCCAGCAACGGCAGCAACTCGGCGAGCTGGTCACCCTCGCACTGCAGCTGCAGCACCGCGCCGCGTTCGCGCAACGCGTCGCGCAGCCACGCGAAGTCCGGGTGGCGGCACACCTGCGCGCCGTCCTTGACCGGATCGATCCGCACGCCTCGCATGCCGCGCACATCGAGCAGCCCGATCGAATCGCGCGCATCCTGCGGCAGGATCCGCGCGATTCCGCAGATCCGGTTGCCGGCGCGCTGCAATGCGTCGAGCAGGCAGCGGTGGTCGCGGTCGTAACCGGAGGTCGGCTGCACGACGACCGCATGCGACACCTGGTGGCGATCCAGCGTCGCCAGGAACTGCTCCAGGTTTCCGCATTCGCCGGCGTGCGGGCGATAGGTATCGGCGGTGAACGGGAACCGGTCCGGGTCGAGCACGTGCGTGTGGCAATCGATCACGGGCGAAGTCTGGCGCTGGGCGGGGTCGGCGGTCAGAGCACGCGGTTGCGCAGCGGCTCGCCCCGATAGAAACGTTCGACGTTGGCGAACAGCGCGGCCATCTTCGTTCGCAACGCATCGCGGGTGCCGGCGGCAATGTGCGGCGTCAGCACGACGTTCGGCAGCGCGAGCAGCGGATTGTCCGGCGCGACCGGCTCGCGCTCGAACACGTCCAGCGCAGCGCCGGCGAGCCGCCCGTCGCGCAGCGCATCGGCAAGCGCATGCTCATCGACCAGCCCACCGCGGGCGGTGTTGATCAGGAACGCGCCCGGCTTCATCCGCGCGACCTGCTCGCGGCCGATGCAGTGGCGCGTCTGCGGCGTCAGCGGCACGTGCAGCGTGAGGATGTCGGCCTCGCGCAGCACGTCGTCGAATCCCACGCGCCGCAGGTCCGCGAACTGCTCGACCGCGGGATCGCAGAAGATTCCGTGGGTGTCGAAAGGCGCCAGCCGCTGCGCAACCGCCTGCGCAATGCGGCCCATGCCGATGTATCCGACGGTCAGGCCGGCGAGCTCGCGCGACACGGGGCGCAGCGCGTTCATGTGGAAGCGTCCCTGGCGCAGCTCGGCGTCGGCGAACGGCAGGCGCTTTGCGATCGCCAGCATCAGCAGCACCGTGTGCTCGGCCACGCCGGTGGTCGTTCCCTCGGGCGTGATCGCCAGCGGCACGCCGCGCTCGCGCAGCAGCCCATGGTCGGTCGTGTCCTGCCAGCCCACGCCCTGATGGTGGACCAGCGTCAGGCGGTGCGCATGCTCGATCACCGAACGGCCGAGCGGCGTTGCGCCGACGATCACGACGTCGCAATCGGCGATCTTCACGCGCCGCTCGTCGTCGCTGTCGCGCTCGAGGACCACCAGCTCGAAGCCCGGCGGCACCGCTTCCCGTATGATCGCGTAAACGTCGTCGGGCGCGTGCGTGTTGTACAGGACCCTGCGCATGGCTCAGTCGGCGTAGTGCACGCCCTTGGTCGCGATCAGCTGATCCATGCCCGGCGGCAGCGTCGCCCCCTGCGCGACCAGCGCATCCATCTTCGCTTCCTTCGACTGCACGTCGGCAATCGCGTCGAGCACGTCGGGCAGCCGCTCGCGCGCAATGACGACGACGCCGTCGGCATCGCCGATCAGCACGTCGCCGGCGTCCACGATGACGCCGCCGAGCGCGATCGGCAGCCCGATCGTGCCGGGGCCGTCCTTGTAAGGCGAATTCGGCGTGAGCCCGCGGCCGAACACCGGCAGCCCCACCGCGTTCAGACCGGCGATGTCGCGGACCATGCCGTCGGTGACGAAAGCGCAGACGCCCTGGTTCTTCGCCATGCCGATCAGCACGTCGCCGGCGACGCTCGCCTCCTCGTAGGCGTCGGTCGCGACGACGATCACGTCGCCGGGCTGCGCGAACTGGATCGCCGCATACGGCGCGAGGTTGTCGCGCGCCCGCGTTTGCACCGGAAGCGCGACGCCGCAGAAGCCGACCGCCTGCGTCAGCGGCCGGATCCGGTGGTCCAGCGCACCCCGGCGGCCGTTCGCATCGGCGACCCAGCCAGTGGGGTACTGGCGCAGGCGCGCGACGAGTTGGGGGTCGGGCCGCTCGAAGCGGCGGCGCACGGTCAAGGCAGAGGTCGTCATGGGGGCTCCAGCGGCGTGGGACGGCGTGCGGCGCGGGCTCAATCGAGCTTCGCGCCCGAGATCTTCACGATCCGCGCCCACTTGTCGAGCTCCGAGCGCACGAAGCTGCCCAGCTCCTCGGGCGTGCTGCCCCGGATCTCGACGCCGATCGTCGTCAGCCGCTCCTTGGTGTCGGGCGCCGACAGCGCGCGGCGCATGTCGGTCGCGATCTTGTCGATGATCGCCGCCGGCGTGCCGGCGGGCGCGAAGAACGCGAACCAAGTCGCGAGGTCGAATCCGGCGAGACCCGATTCCGCCATCGTCGGCAGCTCCGGCGCCATCGGCGAGCGGGTCGACGTGCTGACCGCCAATGCGCGCAGCTTGCCGGCGCGCACGTGCGGCAGCGCAGTCGGCAGGTTGTCGAACATCAGGTGCACCTGTCCGCCCAGCAGATCGGTCATTGCCGGCCCAGCACCCTTGTACGGGATGTGGACCAGGAACGTGCCGCTTATGCTCTTCATCAGCTCGGCCGTCAGGTGCTGCGACGTGCCGTTGCCGCCGGATGCATACAGCAGCTTGCCCGGCTGCTTGCGCGCGTGCTCGAGCAGCTCGCCGACGCTGTTGGCCGGCACCGACGGGTGAACGACGAGCGCAAGCGGCGTCGAGCCGGCGAGCGTCAGCGGCGCGAAGTCCTTGACCGCGTCGTACGGCAGCTTCGCGTACAGCGCCGGGTTCGCGGCATGGGTCGTCTGAGTCGCGATCAGCAGCGTGTAGCCGTCGGCGGGGCTGCGGGCCACCGCCTGAACGCCGATCGCGCCGCTCGCGCCGGGCCGGTTCTCCACGATCACCGACTGGCCCCAGGCCTCGGTCAGCTTCTGCGCCATGTGGCGCGCAATGATGTCGGTCGCGCCGCCCGGGGCGAACGGATTGATGATCCGCACCGGCTTGTCGGGAAACGCGCGGGCCGGCGCCGCGATGAACGTCAGGCTCAGGCCGAGGCCGATCGCGAGCGCCCGAAGCAGATCTCGTCGCATCAGGGGTCTCCTCCGTCAGGAGCGGCGATCGTAGGCGGCAGTCGACGCGATTGTCAACAATCTGCTCGACACTGCGCGCGCGAAGGAGTCAGCGGCGGGCAGCGGGCGGCGGTTCGTCGAGCAGCGCGCGCTGGCGGCTGTGGCCGGCGTGATCATGGTCAGCCGATCAGCAGCTGCCAGACCCAGAAGAGGGCAATTGCCACCTGGACCGCGAACAGGCTGAAGCGCAGCGTCGCAGCCGCGGGCGAACCGGACGCGACGTGCACGCACGACTGCGCGATGCGCGCGAGCAGCAGCCAGGGCGCCAGCGGATCGGTCAACGCAGCACGGTCCGTCACCAGCGCCGCGATCAGCAGTCCGCCGAAGATCGGAAAACCCTCCAGGCAGTTCGCGTGCGCGCGGGCCAGTCGGTGCATGAACGGCGACAGGTTCGCGTTGTCCGGCACGAACGCGTTCGCCGGAACCTGCTTCGTCAGCACGAGCCGCGAACGCAGCACTTCCATCAGCACCAGCAGCGCCAGAGTCCATGCGATGAACCCGATCAGCACGAGGGCGGACGTCGTCATCCGGTGCTCCGCAGGAAATCGAAATCGCAGCCGTCCTCGGCCTGCAGCACGTGGTCGTGATAGAGCTTGCGGTAGCCGCGA
>DATLGW010000254.1:0-8833 GCA_035540315.1 Burkholderiaceae bacterium
CAATCGTCGCCGGCGGCGGATACATCGGCATGGAGTTCGCGTGCGTGCTGCAGCGGCTCGGCGTGCCGACGACGGTCGTGATGCGGGCGGAGCTGCCGCTGCGCGGCTTCGACGAAGACCTGCGGCTGCGGCTGCTGCGCGAGCTGCAGCGGCGCGGCATGCAGTTCGTGACCGGACACGAGGTCAAGCGGGTCGAGCGCAGCGCCGACGGCTACGCCGTCGCGCTCGACGACGGCCGGCAGCTGCGTGCCGAGCTGCTGCTGAACGCCACCGGGCGGCGACCGAACAGCGCCGGGCTCGGTCTGCAGCAGGTCGGCGTCGAGGTCGACCCGGTCGGGGCGGTGCTGACCGACGAGAACTGCCGCACGCGAATTCCGAGCGTCTATGCGATCGGCGACATCACGCACCGTCGCAACCTGACGCCGGTTGCGATCGCCGAAGGTCGCGCCGTCGTCGACACGCTGTTCGGCGGCACGCCGCGCAGCGTCGATCTGTCGACGGTGGCCACCGCCGTGTTCACGCTGCCGCCGATCGGCACCGTCGGAATGTCCGAGGCCGCCGCGCGCAAGCTCGGCGTCGCGCTGAAGATCTACGAGACCGAGTTCAGGCCGATGCGCAGCGCGTTCGCCGGCAGCCCCGAGCGCACCTACATGAAGCTGGTCGTCGCCGCCGAAACCGACCGCGTGCTCGGCGTGCACATGCTCGGTCCGGACGCGCCCGAGATCGTGCAGAGCCTGGCGGTCGCGCTGTCGTGCGGCGCGACGAAGGCGGATTTCGACCGCACGATCGCGGTTCATCCGACCGCCGCCGAGGAGTTCGTGCTGATGCGCGAGCCGGCGCGCCGCTGAGCCGGCATCCGGCGGTTCTACAGGTACAGCTTCTCGACGTCGATCGTCGTTCGCCGCCCCAGGTGATTGAAACTGCGCGCGAGCCATTGATCGGCCGCGCGCCAGCCGACATCGTGCAGGTGCTTCAGAAACAGCCATTCGGCGCTGAGCTTGCTCGACTCGCCCAGCGAGTGCAGCTCGCCCTCGGCATGGATGCGGTGCAGCCGCATGTCCTTGTACCGGCGCCGGTCGAGCCCCGCATCGGCGATCAGCTGCCGCACCGACCACAGCGTTCGCACCTCCTTGATCAGGCTGGCGTTGAACGTGATCTCGTTCAACCGGTTCAGGATGTCGCGCGAGGTGCGCGGGACCTCGTCGCGGTGGATCGGATTGATCTGCACGATCACCAGGTCGCGCGAGTCGGTCTCCTCGACCAGCGGCAGCAGCGCCGGGTTGCCCATGTAGCCGCCGTCCCAGTACGCATCGCCGTCGATCTCGACCGCCTGGAACAGGAACGGCAGGCAGGCCGACGCCATCACCGCGTCGGCGTTCAGCTCGGCAGCCCGAAAGATGCGCGCCTTGCCGCTGCGCACGTTGGTCGCGGTGACGAACAGCCTCGGCGAGCTGCAACGTCGGACGCGGTCGAAATCGACCTGCGCCGACAGCAGCGCCCGCAGCGGGTTCAGGTTCAGCGGATTGAACTCGTAAGGCGAGACCATCCGCGACCACAAATCCATCATCAGCGCCGCCGGCGACGAATCGAGGCTCCAGCGGCCGAATAGCATGTCCAGCGGCGAGCGGCGCATCGGGCTGTAGTTCGCCTGCACCGACACTGCGCGCCAGAACTTCTGCAGCGCGCGGCGCGCGCCGTCGCGGCCGCCGGCGACCCAGCCGTCGGCGAACACGACCGCGTTCATCGCGCCGGCGCTGGTGCCCGACAGACCGTCGATGCTCAGCCGCTGCTCGTCCAGCAGCCGGTCGAGCACGCCCCAGGTGAAAGCGCCGTGGGCGCCGCCGCCTTGCAGTGCCAGGTCGATGCTTCGGATGCGACGTTCGCTCATGGAATTCCTGACGGCGTCCTGCTGCCCGGTTCCTCGACTACCATAGCGGCAATTCCGCGGCGCCGTCCGGCGCCGCCCGACACCATATCGCACTGCGGAGAGCAAGACCTTATGAAGCGTGTGGCTCTGTTCCTGGCGACGAACATCGCCATCATCCTGGTGCTTTCGGTCACGCTGCGGATCCTCGGCGTCGAGCCGTACCTGACCGATCAGGGCATCGCGCTCGGGCCGCTGCTGATCTTCGCTGCGGTGTTCGGCATGGGCGGCGCGTTCATCTCGCTGCTGCTGTCGAAGTGGACGGCCAAGCGGGCGATGGGCGTGCACGTGATCGAGCAGCCGACGTCGCAGGCCGAGCACTGGCTGATCGACACCGTCCGGCGGCAGGCGAACATGGCGGGAATCGGCATGCCCGAAGTCGGCATCTTCGACTCGCCGCAGCCGAACGCGTTCGCCACCGGCGCGAACCGCAACAACGCGCTGGTCGCGGTCTCCACCGGCCTGATGCGCACGATGGACCAGCGCGAGGTCGAGGCCGTGCTTGCGCACGAGGTCAGCCACGTCGCCAACGGCGACATGGTCACGCTGACGCTGATCCAGGGGGTCGTCAACACGTTCGTGATCTTCGCGGCTCGCGTGATCGGGCATACGGTCGACCGGGTCGTGTTCAAGAACGAACGCGGCTACGGACCCGGCTTCTTCATCAGCTACATCGCGGCCGAGCTGATCCTCGGGATCCTGGCGACGATCATCGTGCTGTGGTTCTCGCGGCAGCGCGAGTTTCGCGCCGACGCCGGCGGCGCCAGGCTCGCCGGGCGCGAGGCGATGGTTGCGGCGCTGCAGCGCCTGAAGCGCTCGGCCGAGGGCGAGCAGCTGCCCGAGCGGATGGCCGCGTTCGGAATCACCGGGCGGACCACCGGCGGGCTGAAGCGGCTGTTCATGACGCATCCGCCGCTCGACGAGCGGATCGAGGCGCTGCAGCGTGCCACCACCCGCTGACGAACGCGGCTTGCCGCCGACGGCCCCGCGCGGCGCGGCGGGCGTCCGCGCCCCCGCGGTGCGCGCTGCGCTGACGCCGCTGCTGTGGCTGGCGTGCCTGGCGTCGGGCAACGCGCTGTCGCAGCCGCAGGACCGGCATTTCGACTCCGACGGCGTCGCGATCCGCTACGTCGACCAGGGTCGAGGCCCGGCCGTCGTGCTGGTGCACGGCTATACGTCGGATCTGGAATCGCAGTGGATCGCAACCGGCGTGCTGCAGCAGCTCGCCGCGGAATTCCGCGTGATCGCGTTCGATTGCCGCGGCCATGGCCGCAGCGACAAGCCGCACGACCCGGGCAGTTACGGCCCGCAGATGGGACTCGACATCGTCCGCCTGCTCGATCACCTGGGGCTCGAGCGCGCGCACGTGGTCGGCTACTCGATGGGCGCGCACATCGTCGCGCAGCTGCTGACCACGCATCCGCACCGGTTCGAAAGCGCGACGCTCGGCGGCGGCGCGGGCCGGCGCAAGTGGACGGCGGTCGACGACCTGCGCGTTCAGACCGAGGCTGCCGAGATCGAAGCCGGAATGCTGCGCATGCAGATCCTGCGGCTGACGCCGCCGAGCGCGCCTGCGCCGACCGATTCGCAAATCGCAGCGCGATCGGCGCAGATCCTCGCCGGACAGGATCGGCGCGCGCTGGCGGCGGTGCGCCGATCGAATCCCGCGCAGGCGGTGACCGATTCGCAGCTGTCCCGGATCGCCGTGCCGCTGCTGGGCATCGTCGGCAGCGCCGATCCGTATCTCGCCGACCTGCGGTCGCTGCAGTCGCTGCAGCCGCGGATGCAGCTCGCGATCGTCGACGGCGCGACCCACGACACCGCGCCGGCGCACCCGGAATTCATCCGCGCGCTGCGACGGTTCTTGTCGGCGCACTCGCCGCAACCGCAGCGTCCGCAGCGCAGCGACGTCGAGCTTTCGGCCGTCCCTGCGGCCTGACCGGCACCCGCGGCGCCGACGACCACTGCAACGCAAGGAGCGCACGATGCTCAAACGCAGAACGCCGCGCCGTATCGTCGGCGCGCTCGCGATCGTCGCCGGTGCGCTGCTGCTGTGGCTTGCGCCCGAGCCGACGTTCGGCACCGCATCGGCGGTCGGGGTGCTGTTGCTGCTCGCCGGAATCGCGCTCGAGCTGATCGGTTTGACGCTCGAGCACCGGGCACGCGACGGCAACGGGCCGCGCTGACGCCGCCTCGAGGCGCCCGCCCCGCTCAACCGGCGGCCTGGACCTGGGCGCGGTGCAGCCGCAGCACCGTGTCGATCGTGTCGGCCTCGCCGGCGCGCTTGTCGGGCCGATAGCCCTTGACCCGCGCGAAGCGCAGCGCGACGCCGCCCGGATACTGCGAGCTCGCCTGGATCTCGTTGAACGCGATCTCCACCACCAGCTCCGGGCGCAGATGAACGGTCCAGCCGTCGTCGCGGACTGCGAGCTCGCGGAACCGCGCCGTCTGCCACGCAAGCATCTCGTCGGTCAGTCCCTTGAACGTCTTGCCGAGCATCACGAAGCCGCCGCCGACCGGATCGCGCGCGCCCAGATGCAGGTTCGACAGCCAGCGGCTGCGCCGGCCGTGGCCGCGCTCGGCGGCGAGAACCACCAGGTCCAGCGTGTTCGCGCGCTTGACCTTCAGCCAGCCGGCGCCGCGGCGGCCGGCTTCGTAGCGCGCGTCCAGCGATTTCGCGACCACGCCCTCGTGACCGGCCGCGACCGCCTGCTCGGCGAACGCGCTCGCGGTGCCGGCGTCCCCGGTGACGATGCGGCGCACGATCATGTCGGGCGCAACGCAGCGTTCGAGCGCCTCGAAGCGCTCGCGCGCGGGCCGCTCGACCAGGACCTCGCCGTCGGCATACAGGCAATCGAAGAAGAAAGCCGACAGCGCGAGTTGCTCGCGCATCGCGGCGACGTCGAGCCGCCGTCCGAAGCGGCGCATCGTCTGCTGGAACGGCAGCGGCGTGCCGTCGGCCCTGAGCGCGATCACTTCGCCGTCGACGATCATCGTCCGCTGCGGCGACGGCCGGATCGAATCGACCAGCTCCGGCACGCGCTCGGTCACGTCGTTCAGGTTGCGGGTGAACACCCGCACGTCGCCTTCGGCCTTGTGGACCTGGACCCGCGCGCCATCGAGCTTCCACTCGAACGCGGCCCTGCCGAAGCGCTCGAGCGCCTGCTGCGGCGAGTCGGCCGACTGCGCGAGCATCGGCAGCACCGGCTGCATCGGCCGGACCACGTAGCGCTGCAGACCGGCTTCGCCGTCGGCCAGCGCAGCCGCCGCGACCTCGGGCAGGCCGCCGGCGCACATCGCCGCGCGGCGCAGCGCATCGGGCGCGACGTTCGCGGCGGCCGCAACCGCATCGAGCATCACGCCGTGCAGCGCCCCCTGGCGCAGCTCGCCCGTCAGCAGCCGCGCGAGGAAGTCCTGCTCCTCGGCCGTGGCCGCGGCGAGCAGCCGCTGCAGCGCGTCGGCGCGGCGTGCCGAAGCACCCTTTCCGGCGACCGATGCGATCTCGTCGAGCGCGCTATCGACGTCGCGCAGCCGCAGCGTCGCGCTCTGCGACGGCGGCGCACGCACCGCGTGCAGCGTCGCATGGCTGACGCCGAGCCGGCCCTGGCGCGGGGAGCCGCTCAGGTAGCCGATCGCCAACTCGACCTCGTCGGGGTCGAGCGCGCGCAGGCAAGACGCGAGCTCGGCGATCTTGCGCGAACGTGCGCTCGATTGCGCGACGCGCGCCGACGCGGCGACGACCTGCGCGAAAGAACCCATTTCAGCGCCGGTTCGAACGAGCGCCTACAGGCCGGTGCGGCCTGCCACCGTGGCCACGGTGGCCACCAGCTCCGAGGGCTCGACCGGCTTGGCCACGTGCACGAGGAAACCCGCATGCAGCGCCCGCGTGCGGTCCTCGGAGCGGGCGAACGCCGTCAGCGCGATCGCCGGCACCCGGCCGCCGCGCTGATCGCCGAGCGCCCGCACGTGGCGCAGGAACTCGTAGCCGTCCATGTCCGGCATGCCGATGTCGCTGATCAGCACGTCGGGCCGCTCGCGCTCGATCAGCGTCAGCGCCTGCTGCGCGTTCGCCGCGGGCAACACCTCCGCCGAGCATTCGAGCAGGACGCGGCGGATCAGCTCTCGCGCATCGTCGGCATCGTCGAGCACCAGCACCTTCACGCCGCTGAGGTCCGGTTGCGAGTGCTCCGCATGCAGCGGCACCGAGCGCGCCGCGGCGCCGCCAAGCCGCACGCCGGCCGCGGGCGACGCCGCGTCGCCGCACGGCAGGCTGACGGTGAACGTCGCGCCGAGCCCCTCGCCGGCGCTCTCGACGCGGATCGACCCGCCATGCAGCTCGACCAGGTGCCGCACGATCGACAGCCCGAGCCCCAGCCCGCCGAACGCCCGCGTCGTCGACGCATCGGCCTGGCGGAAGCGCTCGAACACGTAGGGCAGGAACTCGGGCCGGATGCCGATGCCGGTGTCGCTGACGCCGATCTCGACGTTCGTCCCCACCCGTTGCAGCGTGACCTGCACGCGTCCGCCGGGCGGCGTGAACTTGATCGCGTTCGACAGCAGATTCCATACGACCTGCTGCAGACGCCCTGCGTCGCCGGCCAGCGTGCCGGTGTCGGGATCGTGGCGCAGATGCAGCGTGATGCCCTTGGCTTCCGCGGCCGGGCGCACGGTATCCACCGCCGCCTCGACGAAACCGGACGGATCCACGCGCTGCACTTCCAGCCGCAGCTTGCCCGACGTGATCCGGCTCATGTCGAGCAGATCCTCGATCAGTTGCGTCTGGATCCGCGCGTTGCGCTCGATCGTCTCGAGCCCCTGCCGCAGCTCGGCCTCGCCCATCCGGCGCAGCCGCAGCACCTGCGCCCAGCCCAGGATTGCCGACAGCGGCGTGCGCAGCTCGTGCGACAGCGTCGCGAGGAATTCGTCCTTCATCGCGCTCGCGCGCTCGGCCTCGGCGCGCGCGAAACGCTCGCTGTCGAGCAGCTGCTTGCGCTCCTCGGCCGATTTCTGCGCCGCCTCGTACAGCCGGGCATTGTCGATCGCGATCGCCGCCTGCGCGGCCAGCCCCCTGACCAGCCGCTCGCTGCGCTCGGTGAATACTCCCGGCTTCTCGTGTGCGAAGAACAGCCCGCCGAGCACTTCGCCGTCGCGCGACACGACCGGCACCGCCAGGTAGCTGCGCACCGGCAGGTGGCCCTGCGGCATCCCGTGGTGCGGGCCCCACAGACCGTAGCGCGGATCGGCGCGGATGTCGTCGGCGCGAATCACGCCTTCACCGCGAAACGTTGGTCCGAACAGCGGCGTGGCCCGCGGCATGCCCAGCCGCTCGAACGCCTCGCGCGGCGCGCCGCACAACGCAAACAGCTGATACGACTCGCCGCCCTCGTGCACGTTGTAGAAGAACGCGCCGAAGCGCGCGCCGCTGATCTGCGTGCCGGCATCGGTGACCGCCTGCAGCAGCGACTGCAGATCGAGCTGCGAGCTGAGCATCGCGCCGGTGCGGTTCAGCACCTCGAGCACGCGGGTTTCCTCGCGCAACGCCTCTTCGGCGAGCTTGCGCTCGGTCACGTCGACGACCACTCCGACGATCCGGTGCGCGCGTCCCGCCGAGTCCTTGATCAGCGTGACGCTGCTGCGCGACCACACCGCGCGCCCGTCCTTAGTCAGATAGCGTTTCTCGACCGTGATCTCGGTGCGCGTGCCCTCGATCATCTCGCGCAGGTAGTCGCGGGTCATGTCCCGGTCGTCGGGGTGCGTGACTGCTTCGATCGTCAGCGCTCGCAGCTCGTCGTCCGAATAGCCCAAGATCCGTATGAAGCGGTCGTTCGCCTCCAGCAGGCGCCCGTCGAGGTCGGCGATCGCGATTCCGACCGACGCCTGCTGGAACACCGCGCGCAACCGCTCGGCGGTGTCGCGCAGCGTCTCCTTGGCCTCGAGCAGCTCCCGTTCGGCGCGCTGGCGCGCCTGCAGGATGCTGGTGGCATTTCGCAGCGCGACCGAGCGCAGCAGGTCGTCTTCGTCGTCGGCGGCCGCGCCCATCACCCGGCTCCGAGCAGCTTCGACGCCATCGCAGTGCCGAGCACGCGGGCGCGGATCTTCGCGAACGCGGTCTCGCGGCTGGTCGACGTGTCGTCGCAGAACGGCGAGAACCCGCAGTCGTCGGTGGTGCCCAGCTGCGAGATCGGTATGTAGCGCGCCGCCTCGAGCGTGCGGTCGCGGACCTGCTCGGGCGTCTCGATCCGCGGGTCGATCGGCGCGACCACGCCGACGAACACCCGGTGGTGCGGCTTCATGTAGCGCTGGATGATGCGCAGCACCCGCGGACGGTCCGCTTCGCCGGCAAGCGACACGTAGAAGCTGCCCACGTTCAGCTCGAACAGGCTCGGCAGCAGCTCGGCGTAGTCGACATCGGCGCTGTGGGTCGAATCGCGATCGCCGCCGGGACACGTGTGCACGCCGACCCGGCTGCGCTCGTGCGCGGCCAGCCGCGACAGCGCCATGTTGTTCAGCTCGATGAACCGCGTCAGCAACTCGCCGCTGGGGTCGACCTTGATTGCGAGCCGACCCTCGGTGAAGTCGATCTGCACGTTGTGCGCGCCGGCGTCGAAACAGCGCCTGATCTCGGTCACGTGCTCGGCCAGCAGGTCGTCGATGAACTGCTCGCGCGAGTAATCGGGCAGCCCCTCGGCCGGATACATCAGGCTCAACGCCGACGGCGAGATCACCGCCTGCTTGACCGGAACGCTCGCGAACTGGCGGGCGAGCGTGACGAATTCGTCGGCATAACGCCGGTAGCGAAACGGCCCCCGAGTCAGCCGCGGCATCCTGCGGACGTGCCCCGCGACGAACGGGATCCGAAACCCGTCGGGCGCGGTATTCGGCAGCGCGTGGACGCTGTAGGTCCAGAAG
>DATLGW010000255.1:0-3555 GCA_035540315.1 Burkholderiaceae bacterium
CCGGGTCCGCGAGTTCGACGCGAACGACTGCGGATTCGCCTACCGCGACAGCTTCTTCAAGGCCGCCGCCGGCCGCGACTGGCTGATCCTGGCGGTGCGGCTGCGGCTCGCTCGCCGCGCGGCGCTGGTGCTCGATTACGGCGAGCTGCGCTCCGAGCTCGCCGCGCGGGGCCTTGCTCAGCCCACCCCGCGCGATGTGGCCGATGCGGTGATGACGATCCGACAGCGCAAGCTGCCCGATCCGGCGCGACTCGGCAATGCCGGCAGCTTCTTCAAGAATCCGACCGTCGTGCAGGCGCAGGCCGACGCGCTGCGCGATCGGTTCGCGCAGCTGCCGATCCATCGGAGCGGCGCCGCGGAACGCGGGCTGTGCAAGCTGTCGGCGGCATGGATGATCGAGCAGTGCGGCTGGAAGGGGCATCGCGACGGCGACGCAGGCGTGTATTCGCGGCATGCGCTGGTGCTGGTGAACCATGGCAACGCCAGCGGACGACAGCTGCTGACGCTGGCGCGGCGGATCGCCGACTCGGTGCAGCAGCGCTTCGGGATCGCGCTCGAACCCGAGCCGATCATCGTCGGGGATCGCTGGCGGCCCGGCCTGGACGAGCGGTAGATGCTGCGGCTGGTACTCGACACGAACGTGTGGCTCGACTGGCTGGTTTTCGACGACCCGTCGGTGCGTGCGCTGACGCACGCGTACGCAGCCGGCGCGCTCGAGCTGCTCGCCACCGATGCGATGCACGCCGAGTTCTGCGACGTGATCGCGCGCCCGCAGTTCGGGCTGCCCGAGCCCAGGCGCCGCGCGCTCGAGCAATCGTACCGGGCGAGGACCCGCCGCTGCCCGCCGCCGCCCGACTGCCGGCTGCCGTGCACCGACCGCGACGATCAGTGCTTCATCGACCTGGCGGTCGCGTGCCGAGTCGACTGGCTGCTCAGCCGCGACCGGGCGCTGCTGCGACTTCGCCGGCTGGCGGCAAAGCGGTTCGGACTTCGAATCGCCACGCCGGCGCAATGGGCTGCCGGGCCTATAATCGACGTCGCCCGCGACCAAGCGCAATCCGTTTCATCGTGAACGCTCCCACGCCCGGATCGATCCCACGGATCGACAGCAAGCTGCCGAAGGTCGGCACGACGATCTTCACGGTGATGTCGGCGCTCGCGACCGAGAAGCAGGCCGTCAATCTCGGCCAGGGCTTCCCGGATTTCGATTGCGACCAACGGCTGGTCGACGAGGTCGCGAACGCGATGCGCGCCGGGCAGAACCAGTACCCGCCGATGGCGGGCGTGCCGGCGCTGCGGCAGGCGGTCGCCGACAAGATCGCCCGGCTCTACGGTGCACGCTACGACTGGAACGAGGAAATCACGATCACTGCGGGCGCCACGCAGGCGATCCTGACGGCGGTGCTCGCGATCGTGCGGCCGGGCGACGAAGTGATCGTGATCGAGCCGGTCTACGACAGCTACATCCCGAACATCGAGCTCGCCGGCGGCGTGCCGGTGCGGATCGCGATGGATGACCGCTTCCGGGTGCCGTGGGACCGGGTCGCCGCCGCAGTCACGCCGCGGACCCGCGCGATCATGGTGAACTCGCCGCACAATCCGAGCGGCATGACGTTCGACGATGCCGACCTGCGCGCGCTCGAGTCCATCGCGGTCGAGCGCGACCTGCTGGTGATTTCCGACGAGGTCTACGAGCACATGGTGTTCGACGACCAGCCGCACCTGTCGGCCAGCCGCTATCCGGCGCTCGCCGCGCGCAGCTTCGTGATCTCGTCGTTCGGCAAGACGTTTCACGTGACCGGCTGGAAGGTCGCGCACTGCGCGGCGCCGGCACCGCTGTCGGCGGAATTCCGCAAGGTGCACCAGTTCAACGTGTTCACCGTCAATACGCCGGTGCAGCACGGGCTGGCTGCGTATCTGCGCGATCCGGCGCCGTATCTCGGGCTCGCGGCGTTCTATCAGCGCAAGCGCGACCTGTTCCGCGAAGGCCTGCGCTCGACGCGCTTGCGGCTGTACCCGAGCCAGGGCACGTATTTCCAGCTGGTCGACTACACGGCGATCTCGCCGCTGCCCGAAGCCGAATTCGCGAAATGGCTGACCAGCGAGATCGGCGTCGCCGCGATCCCGCTGTCGGCGTTCTACGACGAGCCGACCGAACACGGCATCGTGCGCTTCTGCTTCGCGAAGAAGGACGAGACGTTGCAGCTGGCGCTGCAACGGCTGTCGCGGCTGTGATCGCTTCCCGCCTGCAGCGCGCACCGACCGCGTTGGCGCGGTGGCTGCGCGCGGCGATTGCCGCGCTGGTCGCTGCGGTCGCGATCGTCGGCTGTTCGGCGCTGCCGCCGCCGGACCTGAAGCCGCCGACCGTGTCGGTCTCCGATCTGCAGCTGGCCGATCTCGGACTCGAACGGGTTCGGTTCGTGATCACGGTGCAGGCGCACAACCCGAACCGAGTGGATCTGCCGCTGAACAACCTGCGGATCGACCTGTCGCTGCTCGAGCAGCCCTTCGCGCACGGCGCCGCGCGCGACCCGCGGCTGACGCTGGCGCGCGAAGCCTCGCGCGACATCCCGATCGAGTTCGAGGTCCCGACCGCGCGCCTGCTCGATCTGGCGCGCGCGGCGTGGTCGGCAGAGTCGCGCCTGACGTACCAGCTGCGCGGCAGCGCGAACTGGGGCGACACGGCGATCGTGATCCCGTTCGAGCGCCGCGGCGAGTTCGAACTGCTGCGCCGACTGCGCGAGCTGATGCGAATCGGCGCACGCGGCTGAGCGAATCGCGCGGCAGCAACCGCGCGCATTTGCGGCGCGCGCGGGCCGCGGTCGCGACGCGATGGACGACGGGAGACCCGGATGCGGCCAGGCTGGGACATCTTCTGCCGCGTGGTCGATCACTTCGGCGACGCCGGCGTCTGCTGGCGCCTGGCGCGGCAGCTCGCGCAGGAATTCGCCCTGGACGTCCGACTGTGGATCGACGCGCCGCAGACGCTGCAACGGCTCGCGCCCGACGCGCTGCCGGGCACCCGAGTCCACGGGGTCGCGGTCGAGCGCTGGGACGACGCGGCGCCGCCTGCCGATGCGGCGCAGGTCGTGATCGGCGCGTTCCAGTGCCTGCCGCCCGCCCCGTACCGCGAGTCGATGCGCACGCGGCGCTCGTGCTGGATCAACCTCGAGCATCTGTCGGCGGAAGCGTGGGTCGAGGCGCATCACGGCCTGCCGTCGCCGAAGCCCGACGGGCTCGTCGAGCACTTCTTCTTTCCCGGCTTCACCGAGTCCACCGGCGGGCTGCTGCGCGAGCGCCAGTTGCTCGTCGAACGCGATCGGTTCCAGTCGGATCCGCAGGCGCCGCGCCGCTGGCTGGCTGCGCAACGCGTGCAGCCGGCCCCGGACGAGACGCTGGTGTCGCTGTTCTGCTATCCCGATGCGCCGGTCGCGCCGCTGCTCGATGCGCTGGCCGCCCGGCCGCAGCGCTCGCGGGTGCTGGTGCCGCAGGGCGTGGCCGACGCGGCGCTCGCCGCATGGGCGAATTCGCCGCTGGCGCCGGGCGACGCGCGGC
>DATLGW010000256.1:0-2623 GCA_035540315.1 Burkholderiaceae bacterium
TGGCAACTCAGCTGCACGCGGCGCGCCTGATGACATACCACGCTGCATGGCTTGCCGATCGGCGCCAGCCGTGCTCGGTCGAGACTTCGATGGCGAAGCTGTTCGCCGGCGAAACGGCCAAGGCAGTGGCGTTGGAGGCGCAGACGATCCTGGGCGCCTACGGCTACGTGCGCGACTTCGACGTGGAACGGTACGTGCGCGATGCACTGCTGATTCCGATCATCGGCGGTTCCTCGGCCGTTCAACGCAACAACATCTACAAATGGTCGACGAAGGCAAGGGCGTGAGCATGATGGAACACGATGCGCTGATCACGCCTGGGGCGCCTGCGGTGCGCGCGCGCCGGCCGACGCGAGAGCAGCGCTCGGTCGAGCTGCGCAAGCGGCTTTTCGATGCCGCCGCCCAGGTCGTGGGCGAATTCGGTTATGCCGACGCATCGATCAGCCGGATCACCGAACGCGCTGGAATCGCGCAGGGGACGTTCTACCTGTACTTCGAGTCGCGCCAGGCACTGTTCGACGAGCTGCTGCCGCACGTCGGTCAAGACATGGTCGCGTATATCAGTAAGGCAGTGCGCAATTCCGCCGACATCTGGGAAGTCGAAGAGCGCGGCTTGCGGGCATTCTTCGCGTTCCTGCGGCGCCAACCCGGATTCTTCAAGATCCTGAACCAGGCGGAAACCGCCGCGCCGCGGGCGCATGCGAAGCACATGGCGCTGTTGACTGAGCATTACATCGCTTCGTTGAAGCGATCGGTTGCCAAAGGCGAAATCCGCGACTTTTCCGACCGCGAGCTGGAGGCGATTGCCCAGGTCTTCATGGGAGCACGCAGTTATCTGTACCTGCGTTATCTGAAGAACGGGAAACCCTCGGCACGGCTCCCCGATTGGGTTATCGGCGCCTACATGAAACTGGTGCGCAGCGGACTGCGTTGATGCTTGACTCTAACCTGGAGGACGACATGTCTGATCCGACGAAGAAGGTATCCCTCGTTGCCAGCGGCCAGCGCCGCACGATTCTGAAGGCGATCGGCGCGGGCGCCGGCGCCGCGCTGGGACCGGCGTTCGCGTTTGCACAGGCGCAGCAAGAGCCGATCAAGATCGGTGCGGTCGTGTCGCTCGCAGGCCCGGGAGCGGGCCTCGGTCAGCCCGAGCGCAATGGCATCCTGCTGGCCGAGAAGGTCATCAACGCCAAGGGCGGCGTACGCGGACGCCCGATCCGGGTGCTGGTCGAAGACGACGGTTCCAAGCCCGATCTGGCCAAGAGCAAGGCCGAGGCGCTGATTTTCACCGAAAAGGTGGTGGCGATGATCGGTCCGTCGCTGACGGCGAGCACCGGCGCGATCGCCGCAATCACCAACAACGAGAAGATGGCGCAGGTCACGTTCACCGGCCTGGGGCCGCCGATCGAGAAGACCTACAAGATGCTGTACCACGTGCTGCCGCCACAGAGTCTGAACGCGCAAGCGATGCTCGAGTACGCGACCAAGGGGCTCAACGCGAAGCGCATCGGCGTGCTGCACGACACGGGCTACGGCCAGGCGGTGATGGCCAGCTTGCGCGAGAACAGCGGCCCGTACGGCATCGAGTACGTGTCGATCGAGCGCTTCGAGGTCGGCGCCACCGATGTGTCGGCGCAGGCAGCCAAGGTCCGGGCGGCCAACCCCGAAGTGGTGTTCGTCGTCGCGACCTCGCCGGTTCCGTTCCGCAATGCGCGGCAGATGCGGATCACGCAGCCGATCGTCTCGGCGATCGGATCGGCGTCGTACGACTACGTGCGTGGCATGGGCGAATTCGCCGACGAGATCGTGTTCCCCGAATTCCTGGTGGGCGAGGATCCGCTGCCGCGGCAGAAGGAGTTCGTCGACCTGTACCGCAAGGAGTACAACGCGCTGCCGAAGAACTTCGAGGCGGCAGGCTGGGATTCGGTGCACATCGTCGCGGCGGCACTCGAGAAGGTTGGCGCCGATGCCACCCGTACGGCGATCGCCGACGCGATCCGTGGGCCGCACGAGGGCGTGCTGGCGAAATACGACTTCGCGGAGCCGGACATGACCGGCATCGATCTGTCCAGCTACGTGTTCTCCAAGCTGGTGAAAGGGCAGTTCACGCGCTTGCCGTTCACGATCAAGGGCAAGTAGCGTCGACACTGCGTTGAGCGGAGGCGGGCGCCCGCGGTGCCTGTCCCCGCAAGGCCGGTCGGGTGCGCCCGACCGGGCCGCAGCGGCTCGCTGCATGGAGGAGATTGGGTGCCGAACGCCACGCTGTTGCTGCAATCGGTCCTGACTGGCCTGACGAACGGATTCGTCTACGCGCTGATCGGGCTGGGCCTGTCGGTGGTCTTTCGCGGCAGCCGGATCATCAACGTCACGCAAGGGGATCTCGGCCTGATCTCGGGCATCGTCGCCTACCTCGCGCTCGTTGTCCTCGGGTTGCACATGGTCGTGGCGTTTCTCGGCGCGGTGATCGCCGGCGGCGTCGTCGGAATGCTGATGGAGATGGTGCTCGTGCGCCCGGCGCGACGCCGCGGCGCGACCGACGACACATACCTGCTGATCACGCTCGGCGTCGCGTTCGCGATCTCTGCCGCAGCCCTTTACTTCTTCGGCCGCGACAGTCATGTGC
>DATLGW010000257.1:0-2345 GCA_035540315.1 Burkholderiaceae bacterium
GGCTTCGCCCGGTGGCCGGCCCGTCGCGGCATACCGCGATGATCGAGATCACCGGCACGATCGAATCGGGTGGCGAGTTCACTGCCGAGCTGATCAACGGTGCGCTGCGCGCGGCATTCTCGGACCCGGGCACCGCCGGCGTCGTGCTGCGGATCAACAGCCCCGGCGGCAGTCCGGTGCAGGCGGGCATCGTGCACGACGAGATCCGCCGGCTTCGCACGCAGCATCCGCAGGTGCCGCTGTATGCGGTGGTCGAGGAGATGTGCGCGTCGGGCGCGTATTACATCGCCGCGGCGGCCGATCGGATCTACGTCGACAAGGCCAGCATCGTCGGCTCGATCGGCGTGATGATCAACGGTTTCGGGCTGGTCGGCACGATGGACAAGGTCGGCGTCGAGCGGCGCCTGTTGACCGCCGGCGAGAACAAGGGTTTCCTCGACCCGTTCTCGCCGCTGTCCCCCGAGCACGTCGCGCATGCGCAGAAGATGCTCGACGAGCTGCACCAGCAGTTCATCGAGGTGGTCCGGCGCGGCCGCGGACCGCAGCTGAAGGAGACGCCGGAGATGTTCACCGGTCTGTTCTGGACCGGAGGCCGAAGCATCGAGCTCGGTCTGGCCGACGAATTCGGCACGGTCCGCAGCGTTGCCCGCGAAGTGATCAAGGCCGACGACGTCGTCGACTTCACGCGCCGGCGCGGCTTGCTCGAGCGCCTCAGCCGGGGCGTCGGCGCCGGGGCGGGCGAGGCGCTCGCGCGCGCGCTGGCGGCGGGCTGGGGCGGATCTGCGCTGCGCTGACGTCGCCGCCGCGAGCGGCGCCCAGCAACAGGAACACGGTCGGCACCCGCGGCAGCGGATCCCGATGCAGCCGCCATTGCACGATCTCGCGCGTGACGATCGATTGCGCGGTGCCGGTCACATCCCCGGCGACCGTCAGCAGCGTGGCCGGATGCAGCGTGGCCGTCAGCGCATCGAACAGCGCCTGATTGCGGTACGGGGTCTCGATCATCAGGATCGTCTCGCGATCGCGCTGCGATCGCGCTTCCAGCGCCCGCAACGCCTGCGCGCGTTGCGCCGCATCGACCGGCAGGTAGCCGGCAAACGCGAACCGGTTGCCGTTCAGTCCGCAAGCCATCAGCGCGAGCAGCAGCGCGCTCGGACCGACCAGCGGCTCGACGAGGATGCCGGCGCGGTGCGCCGCCAGCACCAGCGCTGCGCCGGGGTCGGCGACGCCGGGGCAGCCGGCCTCGGACATCAGCGCAGCGTCGCGCCCGTTCAGCAGCGGCGCCAGCATCGGTTCGACGGCCGTCGGCGGCGTGTGCTCGTTCAACTCGACGATCTCGATCGCCTGCAGCGGCCGCTGCAACGGCAGCCGCTTCAGGAACCCGCGCGCGCTGCGCGCGTTCTCGGCGATCACGTAATCGAGCGCCGCGACCCGCGCGACGTCGTGCGCGAGCAGCCACGGCCCCGGCGCCGTTGCTGAGATCGGCGTCGGCACGCACAGTAGCCGGCCTGCAGCCAAGGTTGCCGCTTCAGCCGGGGATGCGGTAGCCGGCGGCCCGCAGCATCGCCGACAGGCGAATCAACGGCAGGCCGATCAGCGCGGTCGGATCGGGGCCGTCGATCGTCTCGAGCAGCGCGATCCCGAGCCCTTCGGCCTTTGCGGCGCCGGCGCAGTCGTACGGCTGCTCGGCCCGCAGGTAGTCGTCGATCTCGCGCTCGGTCAGCGTGCGGAAGGCCACGCGCGTGCTCACCACGTCGATCGCCGGTTGCGGCTGCGACGCATCGGCGACGGCGACCGCGGTATGGAACCACAACGTGCGTCCGGAGGCCGCGCGCAGCTGCGCGAGCGCGGCCGCGTGATCGCCGGGCTTGCCGACGATCGCAGTGCCGTCGATCGTCGCCGTCTGGTCCGAGCCGATCACGACCGCATCGGGGCGCAACGCGGCACCGGCGGCAGCCTTTGCCAGCGCGAGCCGGCGCGCTGCCGCCTGCGGCGTTTCGCCCGGCCGCGGCGTCTCGTCGACCGGCGCCGCGACGACGTCGAACGGCACGCGCAATCGCGCGAGCAGCTCGCGTCGGTAGCGCGACGTCGACGCCAGCACCAGCGGGCGCGGCGGGTTCGGGGCGCAGGGCGGCAAGGTCATCGGCGGCGTGCGTGAGGCGCCGCGTATCATAGGCGATGATGAGCGCGCTCACGATCGATACCGACGATTTCACGCGGCGAGGCGACACCGCCGCAGGGCGCCTGACGCTGGTTCAGCTGCCGCGACTGCGCACGCTGCTGGCCAGCGGCGACGGCGGCGTCGATTGGCGGCTCGAAGGCAGCGTGCAGCGCCGCGCCGACGG
>DATLGW010000258.1:0-8535 GCA_035540315.1 Burkholderiaceae bacterium
GACCTCGAGTCGACGATGCAGGCGTACGGGCTGAGCGACGAGGAGCGCCAGGCATGGCGCGCGATCGACCTGGCGAAGCTGGCTCGCCTCGGCGTGCACCCGTACTTCCTGCCGCAGATCTCGCGGCTGTTCAAGGGCGGCGGCTACAACCACAACGACAGCGAAGCCGCGCGGCTGTACGCGGAGAAGATGGGCGTGCCGCCGGCGAGCGGCTCCAACAAGCGAGACTGAAATGGCCAAACTGGTTGCTGCACTTGGAATTGCGCATGCGCCGGGCGTGACCGGCTGGATCGACAAGGCACCCAAACACGAGCAGGAGGCGGTCCTTGCGGGCTACGCCGAATTCCGCCGCCGCATGGACGAGCTGCGGCCCGATGTCGTGATCGGGGTGGCGAACGACCACCTGCTGAACTTCCCGATGGACAACGTGCCCGACTTCTGCGTCGGCATCGGCGACGAATGGCAGGGTCCGGCGCCGTGGTTCAAAGACTGGCTGAACGTTCCCGATTACCGGATCCGGGGCTACCGCGAGCTCGGCCGCGCGCTGGTGCGCGAATCGGCACGCGCGGGAATCAACCATGCGTTCGCGGAGCAGCTGCTGTTCGACGACAACTGGTCGGTGCCGCTGAAGTTCCTGTTCCCCCGCTACGACGTGCGCTTCGTGCCGATCCACATGAACGCGATCGTGCCGCCGATGCCGTCGGCCCAGCGCTGCCTGCAGGTCGGCGAGCAGATCGCGCGGATCGTCGAGGGCTTCGACACGAACGAGCGCGTGGTGCTGATGGCCACCGGCGGTCTGTCGCACGATCCGGGCGGGCCCGACTACTTCACCGTGCACGAGCCGTTCGATCGCTGGTTCATGTCGCTGCTCGAGAGCGGCGACTGCGAGCGGGTGCAGCGCGAGGTGACGTTCGAGAAGCTGCTGACTGGCGGCGACGGCGGCGCCGGCGAGCTGCTCGCCTGGCTGGTGTCGATGGGCGCGGCTGCGCAACATGGGACGCCGAAGGCCGAGAGCGTGTTCTACGTGCCGTCGGTGCCGATGCGCTGCGGCATGGGCGGCTCGTACTGGCGGCTGCACTGAAAACGATGACCGGCTACGACGCAACGCAGCGTCTGGGACGTAGGCGCGCGTGATCCAGATCGACGATCTCGGGCTGCGCTACGCGACCGCGCGCGGTGCGATCGACGCGCTGTCGGGCGTGACGCTGACGATCGGCCGCGGCGAGTTCGTGTCGATCGTCGGCCCCAGCGGCTGCGGCAAATCGACGCTGCTGTCGGTGCTCGGCGGCCTGCTGCGTCCGACCGCGGGTCGCGTGCTGATCGGCGGCGAGCCGGTGACCGACCCGTCGCCGCGGCTCGGATTCGCGTTCCAGGACCCGGTGCTGCTGCCGGCGCAGCTGCGCTTCGGCGGCGTGGCGCGACACCGCGAGCGTGCGCGCTCGCTGCTCGAGATGGTCGGCCTGAAGGGTTTCGAATCGAACTACCCGAAGGAGCTCTCCGGCGGCATGCGCCAGCGGGTGGCGATCGCGCGGGCGCTGCTGCTGGATCCCGAGGTGCTGCTGATGGACGAGCCGTTCGGCGCGCTCGATGCGATCACCCGCGAACGGATGGGCTACGAGCTGCTGCGGATCTGGCAAGGCAGCGGCAAGACGGTCGTGTTCGTCACCCACGGCATCTCGGAAGCAGTGTTCCTGTCCGATCGCGTGATCGCGATGAGCGCGCGCCCCGGGCGCGTGATCGACGACCGCCGCATCGAACTGCCGCGGCCGCGCACGCCGACGTCGCAGGAGGATCCGCGGTTTCTCGAAGCCGCGCGAATCCTGCGCGGTCTGCTGATGGGCCCCGAGGACGCGGTGCAGGCGCAGCAACCCGCCGAGCGGCAGCCGCGGTCGGCCGCATCGTCGCGCGTGCCCACATGAGCAGCACGCGTGCGCTTTGGATCGCACGACCCGCAGTCGCGCTGCTGCTGATCGCGATCTGGATCGCGTACGTGCGGGTCCGCGAGATCCCGGCCTACGTGCTGCCGCATCCGCGCGACGTCGCGCTGCGGATCGCCAGCGAGTTCCGCACCGGCGCGATCTTCCCGCATCTGTGGGCGACGGTGTCGGAGGCGGGGCTCGGGCTGTTGCTCGGCAGCACCGCGGCGATCGTGATCGGTACGCTGATCTCGCGATCGCAGTTCGTCGAGGATGTGCTGCGTCCATACATCATCACGACGCAGACGACGCCGCTGGTGGCGCTTGCGCCGCTGTTCCTGGTCTGGTTCGGCTTCGGGATCCTGCCGAAGGTGCTGATCGCGGCGATCATCTGTTTCTTTCCGCTGCTGGTCAACGTGATGGTCGGCCTGCGCTCGGTGAACCCGGTGGAGCGGCGGCTGTTCCAGTCGCTGAAAGCCAGCGCGTGGCAGACGTTCGTCCGGCTCGAGGTTCCGAGCGCGCTGCCGTTCATCTTCGCCGGGCTGCGGATCACCGTCGTGCTCAGCGTGATCGGTTCGGTGGTCGGCGAGTTCGTCGGCGCTCGCGCCGGTCTGGGCTATCTGGCGGTGACCGCCGGCGGCAATCTCGATACCGAGCTGCTGTTCGTCGCCGTGTTCCTGCTGATGGCGCTCGGATTGAGCCTGTATCTGATCGTGGTCGAGATCGAGCGCCGAGTGCTGTTCTGGCGTTGAAGAGGTCGTGGCTGGTCGACTATTGGAGGAGACGTGATGAGCATGAAATATCGAACGAGCCGCACGGCGGTTTCCTGGATCGTCGGCGCCGCGATGGCGTTGGCCGCCGCGCAGGCGTGGGCGCTCGAGCAGATCAAGCTGCTGATGCCCGAGCCGCACGGACACACGTTTCGCGCGATCTACACCGGCATCGAGAAAGGCTGGTTCAAGGAGGAAGGCATCGAGATCGCGTTCCTGCCGATTCCGGGCGGTGCGGTGAACCTGATCCCGCAGCTGGCGCAGGGCGCCGGGGACATCGCATGGGCCGGCGGGTACACGGTGATCCAGGCGCGCGCGCGCGGCGTGCCGGTCGTCGGGATCAACAGCGCATCGGCCGAGAGCTTGTGGAGCCTGATCGGCCACAAGGATGCGAACATTCGCAAGCCCGCCGACCTCAAGGGCAAGACCGTCGGCGTCGTCGCGTTCTCGAGCGCCACGCATTTCATGATGCAGGCGCTGCTCAAGGCCGGGGGCCTGACCGAGGGCGACGTCAACATTCGGCCGGTCGGTCTCGGCGGGCCGGCGCTGATCTCGCAGCGGCAGATCGACGCCTACATCTGGTTCCGCTCGCAGGCGATGGCGCTGCAGGCGAAGGGGGCTCCGGTGACGGTGATGGATCTCGATCCGCACATCCCGCTGCCGCAGGACCTGATGCTGGCCACCGAGTCGAATATCGAGAAGCGGCGCGAGGCGCTGCGCGGCTACCTGCGCGTGCTGTCGCGCGTCGAGGTGTTCGGTCGCGATCCGAACAACGAGGCCGAGATGGACCAGCATCAGGCGAAGTACGCGCCGCAGACGGTGCAGGACGTGACGTTCCTGCGCGCGCTGTCGCAGGAGGTGCGCGAGCGCGGCGCGCGCGACCGCGCGAAGGACTGGCGCTGGGGCGCGACCGATCCCGCCCGGCTGGCGGCAGCGCAGGACCTGCTGTACGAGCTGAAGGTCATCGACCGCAAGACGCCGATCGAGAAGATGTACACGAACGACCTGCTGCCGAAGTGAGGCACCGATGAGCGACGTCACCAGGACGATCGAGCGCATCGCGCGGATTGCGCTGACGGTCCAATCGGCGCAGGCGCTGGAACTCGCCGCGCTCGCCGGCGAAATCGGGGCGATCGAGCAGTCGCTGCAATCGGCCGCGGATTCGCGTCTGGGCGATACCGCCGACGCCGACACGATTCGCGCCGGCGCAACGCTGGCGCAGGCGGCGATCGAGGTCGGGCCGGCGCGAAAGGCGCTCGAGACCGCGGCGCATTGGCAGCAGCAATCGCCGCCCGGGTCCGTGCTCGACCGGATCATCACGATCAACCGCCGGCTCGCGAGTGCGCGGCTGTTCGCCGCGCTGAAGCCGCTGTCGCAGGTTGGCCACGACGACGCGATGCCGCCGCTTCCCGAAGCGACCGCCGGATCGGCAGGCAGCGACGCGGGCGCGGGCGCCGGAACCGGCCCCCACGGTGCGGCCATGGCGTCCCCCGGCGGCGCACCGCTGGACGTGCTGCGCAACATCGCGACCTACCATCGCGCGCACGAGCGGTTCTACTCGCAGAACATCACCGAATCGGCGGTCGATCTGTACCGCGAGGCGAACAAGCTGCTGATCGTCGCCGACGTGTGGCTGCGCGGCCGCGACGCGGCGACCGCGCGCGGCGTCGACTTTTCCGCACCGCAGTACCAGGCTGCCGGGTGCACCGACCTGAATGCGCTCGATGCGATTCCGGCGATCGGCGTGCTGTTCATGGAGGGCGAGGCCGAACCGGCCGAGATCCGCGTGATGAAGGCGAAGCTGCAGGCGCTGGGCGGCGCCTGGGCGAATACCGGCCGCTGGCTGTCCGACAAGATGAATTCGGCCTGGGTCCGCGAACAGGCGGTGTTCGCGCCGGAGCTGATCGACGCGGCACAGGCGCGCTTCAACACGATCGCGACGAACTGGCGCGGCTCGCGCGAGACCGCGCTCGCGGGGAGACTGCTGAACCTGGCGGTCGCAAAGCTGCAGCAGATCGGCTTTCGCCCGACGGCGGTCCGCGCCGATCCCGCCGCAAGCGGCCGACGGCTGCTCGAAGCGGCGTGGATCATCGCGATTGCAGCGCAGATCAAAGCGCGCAGCGCTGCGGAGCTGGCCGAAAACGACCGCAACTGGACCCACTATCTCGAGCGGCTGCCGGTGCAGCGGACGGCGGATAACCCGCGGGGCGGCTGACGGAGGAAACGCCGATGTCGAACTCGTCCTCGACCCCACCGAATCCCGCACCGTCGGCTGCGCCGGCTCGCGCCGCCGCACCCTATGACGTCGAGGCGGCGAGCCCCGGCTTTCGCGAGCATCTGCAGCGCTACAGCGTCGCGAGCCGGGAAACCCGCGCGCGCTGGCCGGCGCGACTCGACGTGCGCTACGGCGACGGCGCGGCCGAGCGGCTCGACATCTTCCTGACCGACCGCTCGGCTGCGGCTCCGATCGTCGTGTTCCTGCACGGCGGCGGCTGGCGCGGCTCGAGCAAGGAAGACCGCTCGTTTCCCGCCGAGACGTTCTGCCCCGCGGGCGCGATCTGGATCTCGATGGAATATCCGCTCGCGCCGGCCGCGAGCGTCGATCAGATGGTCGAGTCGGTGCGGCGGGGGATCGCATGGGTGCACCGGAACGCGCACACGTTCGCCGGCGATCGCGACCGTATCTTCGTCTGCGGCAATTCGGCCGGCGGTCATCTGGCGGCGATGGCGATGGTGACCGATTGGAGCACCGGCTGGCACCTGCCCGAGTCCCCGATCCGCGGTGCAACGACGATCAGCGGCGTGTTCCAGATGACGCCGCTGCGGCACGGACACGCGAACACGTGGCTGAAACTCGACGTCGACAGTGCGGTACGCAACAGTCCGATCTTCAACCTGCCGGCCCGCGGATCTCCGCTGCTGTGCGTGGCCGCGGCGAACGAGCCGCCGGAGTTCAGGGAGCAGTCGGAAGTTTTCGCCGCCGTATGGCGCAACCGCGGGTTTGCCGGCGAGTATCTGCTGATGCCCGATGTCGATCATTTCTCGATCATCGGCGAGCTGGGCAAGCCGGCAAGCCGATTGGTCTCGGCAATGCTGCGGCAGATGGGCCTGGAGCCGGCAGCCGCCGCACGAGTCGTAACGTGAATTCGATGCAAGAGGAGTTATCGCATGAATGAGTCTGCAACGCATGCAGCGCGCGCAGCGCCCGATTCCGGCGCAGGACACGCTCGAGCGGCCGCGCGAGCCGGCGAGATGCTGCATTTCATCGACGGGAAGCTCGTCGGCAGCGCCAGCGGTCGGACGTTCGAGAACCGCTCGCCGGTCGACGGCAGCCTGATCTCGCGGGTCCACGAGGCCGGCCGCGACGAGGTCGATGCGGCGGTCGCTGCCGCGCGCAAAGCGTTGGCCGGCCCCTGGGGGCGGCTGTCGGTGCCGGACCGCGCAGCGATGCTGTACGCGGTGGCCGACGAGATCAACCGCCGCTTCGACGAATTCCTGCAGGCCGAGGTCGCCGACACCGGCAAGCCGGTGTCGCTCGCGTCGCACATCGACATCCCGCGCGGCGCAGCGAACTTCAAGGTCTTCGCCGACACCGTGAAGAATGTCGCGACCGAATTCTTCGAGATGGCCACGCCCGACGGCGCGGGCGCGATCAACTATGCGGTGCGAGTGCCCAAGGGCGTCGTGGCGGTCGTCTGCCCGTGGAACCTGCCGCTGCTGCTGATGACCTGGAAAGTCGGCCCCGCGCTCGCGTGCGGCAACACGGTCGTCGTCAAACCTTCGGAAGAGACACCGTCGACGGCGACGCTGCTGGGCGAGGTGATGAACAAGGTCGGCGTGCCGCCGGGGGTATACAACGTCGTCCACGGCTTCGGTCCCGATTCGGCCGGAGAATTCCTGACCAGCCATCCGGGCGTCGACGCGATCACCTTCACCGGCGAGACCCGAACCGGCGCAGCGATCCTTCGCGCCTGCGCCGACGGAATCAAGGCGACGTCGATGGAGCTCGGCGGCAAGAATCCGGCCATCGTGTTCGCCGACTGCGACCTCGATTCTGCAATCGAGGCAACCGTGCGGTCGGTGTTCGCGAATTGCGGCCAGGTCTGCCTCGGCACCGAACGCGTCTACGTCGAGCGGCCGCTGTTCGAGCGATTCGTCGCGCGCCTCGCCGATGCCGCGCGCAAGCTCAAGCCGGGGCGCCCGGAGGATCCGGCGACTCGGATCGGCCCGCTGATCTCGATCGAGCACCGGAACAAGGTGCTGTCGTACTACGAGCGCGCGCGTGCCGAAGGCGCGCGTGTGGTCGTCGGTGGCGGCGTCCCGCAGATGCCGCCGGAGCTGCAGCGCGGCGCGTGGATCGAGCCGACGATCTGGACCGGCCTGCCCGAATCGAGCCGCGTTCAGCGCGAGGAGATCTTCGGGCCGTGCTGCCACGTGACCCCGTTCGACACCGAGGACGAGGCGATCCGGCTTGCGAACGACACGCCGTACGGTCTCGCCGCGGCAGTGCACACGACGAACCTCGCGCGCGCGCACCGCGTCGCGCCGAAGCTCGAAGTCGGGATCTGCTGGATCAACTCATGGTTCCTGCGCGATCTGCGCACGCCGTTCGGCGGCACGAAGCACTCGGGGATCGGCCGCGAAGGCGGCGTGCACTCGCTGGAGTTCTACACCGAGCTGCGCAACGTGTGCATCAAGCTCTGAGGCGCAGGCGGGCGCGCTACTGCGGCTCGATTCCCGCAACGCGCGCCACCTCTGCCCAGCGCGCGACGTCGGCGCGGATCATCTCGGCGAACGCCTGCGGCGTCGTGTGCATCGGAGTCACGGACAGCGAACGCAGCTTCTGTCTGACGTCGTCGCGCGACAGCACGTCGTCGAGCGCCTTGTTGATGCGCTCGACGATCGGCGCCGGCGTTGCTGCCGGCGCGACCACGCCGTACCACAGCTCGACCGTCATCCGCGGCAGGTTCGACGCGGTCAACGTCGGCACGTCCGGCACCACCGGCGAAGCGGCCGGGCTGGTGACAGCGAGCAGTCGCAGCCGGCCGGCTCCCGCCAGCGGCACGACGATCGGCGCCGGCGCGAACATGTAGTCGACGTCGCCGGCGATCACCGCCTGCGCGGACTGCGATCCGCCCTTGTACGGCACGTGGACCGCGTCGATCCCGGTCTGCTGCCGAAACAGCTCGCCCAGCAGGTGCGTGATCGACCCCTGCCCCGTCGACGCGTAGTTCAGCGCGCCCGGCTTGCGTCTGGCGCGCTCGACCAGCGCCCCGACGCTGTCGACATCGCTGATCCCCGAGACTGCGAGCACCATCGGAATCGTGCCGATCGCCGCAATCGGCGCGAAATCGCGGACCGGGTCGTACGGCAATTGTCGGTTCACGCTCGGCGCGAGCGCGCCGGGCCCCATGTTCGTGAAATGCAGCGTGTACCCGTCCGGCGCCGAACGCGCGACGAATGCGCTGCCGATCTGACCGGCGGCGCCGGGACGGTTCTCGACCAGCACCGGCTGACCCAGCCGCTCGGCAAGGCCTTCCGCAAGCAGCCGCGCCATCACGTCGCCCGACCCTCCCGGGGGGTAGCCGACCACCAGCCGAACCGGCTTGGTCGGATACGCGAGCGGCGCGGCCGGCTGCGCCGACACCGGCGACAACAGCGTCGCCGACGCAGCCAGCAGCGCGCCAACGCACCGCGCCAGCACGGCCCGCCGCGCCGGCACGAGCGCGCGAAGCGACCGGCGACTCATTCGAAACGCACCGACACGCTGCCGAGCGGCCCGAAGTCGGCGCGCAACGTGTCGCCCTTGTTCGCCCACACCGGCCGGATGAACGAACCCGACAGCGTCT
>DATLGW010000259.1:0-2508 GCA_035540315.1 Burkholderiaceae bacterium
ACGCTGGGCCTGGCCGGTCGGCGCGAGCATCTGCACGATGTCGGCGCGATACCGGTCGTTGCGACCGAGCGCGGCGGCCAAGTCACCTACCACGGCCCCGGTCAGGCCGTCGCCTATCCGCTGCTCGATCTGCGGCGCCGCGCGATGTCGGTGCGTTGTCTGGTCGACGCGCTCGAGCAGGCGGCGATCGACGTCTGCGCCTGCTTCGGCGTGACGGCGGTGCGCCGTCCGAAGGCCCCTGGCGTCTACGTGGCCGATGCAGGCGGTTTGCCCGGCGCCAAGATCGCGTCGATCGGCTTGAAGATCAGCCGCGGCTGCAGCCTGCACGGCATTGCTCTGAACGTCGCGATGGACCTGACGCCGTTTGAACGGATCGACCCGTGCGGGTATGCTGGCCAGACGATGACGGACCTGGCGCGGGAAGCGCGCCGGCCGCTGGATCTGGAACGGACGGCCGCGCTGTTCGGCCGCATGATCGAAGACCGCCTCAAATGACCGACTCCTCCCCCGACGCCCCGGCTTCCGGGCGCACCGACACGCTCGCCGCCTCGGCCGCCGACGTACCGGATCCGGCAGCCTACGACCCGACCCGCAAGCAGAAAGGCGCGAGCAAGACGGTGCGGATCCCGATCCGGCCGCAGCCGGCAGCCGAGGTGCTGCGCAAGCCCGACTGGATCCGGGTCAAGGCGCCTGCGCCCGGCTCGCGCTTCTACGAGGTCAAGCAGATCCTGCGGCAGCACCAGCTGCACACGGTCTGCGAAGAGGCCTCGTGCCCGAACATCGGGGAGTGCTTCGGCAAGGGGACCGCCACGTTCATGATCATGGGCGACAAGTGCACCCGCCGCTGCCCGTTCTGCGACGTCGGCCACGGGCGGCCGGACCCCCTGGATCCGAGCGAGCCCGAGAACCTGGCGCGGACGATCGCGGCGCTGCGGCTGTCGTACGTGGTGATCACGTCGGTCGATCGCGACGACCTGCGCGACGGCGGCGCTCGCCACTTCGTCGACTGCATCCGGGCGGTGCGGGCGGCGTCGCCGTCGACCCGGATCGAGACCCTGGTTCCCGACTTTCGCGGCCGCAGCGAGCGGGCGCTCGCGATCCTGGACGAGGCGCCGCCGGACGTGATGAACCACAACCTGGAGACGGTGCCGCGGCTGTACCGGGAGGCGCGGCCGGGGTCGGACTACCTGCACTCGCTGCAGCTGCTGCAGCAATTCAAGCGGCGCCATCCGCAGGTCCCGACGAAATCGGGACTGATGGTCGGGTTGGGCGAGACCGATGACGAAATCGTGCAGACGATGCGCGACCTGCGCGCGCACGACGTCGAGATGCTGACGATCGGGCAATATCTCGCCCCGTCGCAACACCATTTGCCGGTCCGGCGCTACCTGCGGCCCGAAGAGTTCCGGAAGTTCGAACGAACTGCCGAGGAGCTAGGATTCACTCACGCGGCAATCGGCCCGCTGGTTCGATCTTCTTACCATGCCGATCAGCAAGCGCATGCCGCGGGGGTGGCGTAAGTACGGGCGGTGCCGTCCCCAGCCGCCCTACCGTCGATCAGAAGTGGGTGCCCGCTATTCGAATCCTAGAATCGATGTGAGCGCATGCTATCCGTGCAATGCGGTCGCCGCCGCGGAGTCGACGGTATCGTCGGAAGCGGGTACCGTCGGCGGCTCAGGGGCGTGCAAACGGCGGCGGGGCACCGGGCAGTCGATCGCCAGGCACAGCACCCGCAGCAGATCGTGCGATTCCGGCGAATCGCCGATCGGCATCAGTTCGAGCAACCGGCGCAGCAGCAACGGCTTCTGCAGCGGCGGCAGCTTCGAGATCGCCGCGATCGCCTGATCGAGCCCGGCCAGCGACAGCTGCTGCGGCGCGGCCGATCCGATCGGCGCCAGTCCGAGCAGCCGCACCGCCGCGTTGGCCGCCCGCGCGGCGCGCGCCTCGCTGACGCCGCTGACGCGGGCCAGCAGCGCGACGATCCAGCGCACCGCCTGCGACTTCGGCATCGGGTCGCCGGCCGCCCGCGGCGCTGCCGGCGCAAGCCGGATCCGCAGCAGGCTGTAGCCGATCCACTCCGCAACGGTGATCCGCCCGTCGGCCTCGATCAGCGCCTTGATCCGCTCGAGCAGCGCCAGTCGCTGCGAAGCGGGCAAATCGCGGATCCGCGCCGCCGCGAGCTCGAGCAGCGGCCAGCGCATCGCTTGTGCCGCCGGTACCGGTAGCGCCGTGAGCTGCCGGCGAACCGCGGGATAGGCACTCGCTGCCTGCTGCCACTGCGGCGGCCAGTCGAGCGACGCCGGCGGCTTGGGCTGCAGCAGCGCCGCCAGCAGCGCGGCGGCGCTGGCGGCGTCTCGCGTCGCAGCGATCAGGTCACGCGCCGCAGCGAGTTCCTGCTCGGCCACCGGCTCGGCTTGCGATGCGTCCCCGGCCGAGGCAAACGCGATGGCCGGCAATTCGGGTTCGGTACTGGCCGAGGGCGGCGCAGCGATCGGTTCGGCCGCAAGC
>DATLGW010000260.1:0-3486 GCA_035540315.1 Burkholderiaceae bacterium
CCCGGATCGCATAGCCGTCGAGCTTGCCGTTGAGGTCCGGCAGCACGAGCCCGACCGCCGCGGCCGCGCCGGTCTTGGTCGGAATCTGCGACATCGTCGCGGCGCGCGCGCGGCGCAGGTCCTCGTGATAGACGTCGGTCAGCACCTGGTCGTTCGTGTACGAATGGATCGTCGTCATCAGCCCGTTGACCACGCCGATCGCGTCGTGCAGCGGCTTGACCAGCGGCACCAGGCAGTTCGTCGTGCACGACGCATTGGAGATCACCGTGTGGGAACCCTTCAGCACCTGGTGGTTGACGCCGTAGACGATCGTCGCATCGACGTCCTTGCCGCCCGGCGCCGAGATGATCACCTTCTTCGCGCCACCCTTCAGATGCGCCGATGCCTTCTCCTTGGTCGTGAACAGGCCCGTGCACTCGAGCACCACGTCCACGCCCAGGTCCTTCCACGGCAGCTGCGCCGGATCGCGCGTGGCGAGCACGCGCACGCGGTCGCCGTCGACGACCATGCTGTCGCCTTCGACCGCCACCGAGCCGGGGAAGCGGCCGTGAACGGTGTCGTATTTCGTCAGGTGCGCATTGGTCTCGGGCTTGCCCAGATCGTTGACGGCGACGATCTGCAGGTCGTGCTTCTTGCCGGACTCGTAATGCGCCCGCAGGATGTTGCGGCCGATCCGGCCGTAGCCGTTGATTGCGACGCGGATAGTCATGCTGCGCAGCTCCTCGAGGATGGAAGAATCGTTTCGGGCTTCAGGCCCTAGCGTACGTCAGTTCACGCGCCGGCCCGGCGAAACCCGACCCAAAACTGCGCGTACCGTCGCAGCGACGTTGTCCGGCGTGAAGTGGAAGTGCTCGAACAGCGACGTGCCCGGCGCCGATTCGCCGAAGCGGTCGAGGCCGACGACGGCGTCGCAGCGGTATTTCCACCAGTAGTCGGTGACGCCCGCCTCGACCGCGATCCGCGGCAGCCGCTCGGGCAGCACGTGGCGCTTGTAGTCGACGTCCTGGCGGTCGAACACGCTGGTCGACGGCATCGACACCACGCGCACCGCGATCCCGTCGGCGGCCAGCAGGTCGCGTGCCGCCAGCGCGAGTCCGACCTCGGATCCGGTCGCCAGCAGCACTGCGCGCGCTTCGGCGGCATCGCGCAGCACGTAGCCGCCGCGCCGGACCGCATCGATCTGCTGCGGCGAGCGCGACACGAACGGCACCGCCTGGCGCGTCAGCAGCAGCGACGACGGACCGTCGTCGCGCTCGATCGCGCAGGTCCACGCCAGCGCCGTCTCGACCGGGTCGGCCGGGCGCCACACGTCCATGTTCGGGATCAGCCGCAAGCTCGAAGCATGCTCGACCGACTGGTGCGTCGGGCCGTCCTCGCCCAGCCCGATCGAGTCGTGGCTGAACACGTAGATCACGCGCTGTCTCATCAGCGCGGCCATCCGCAGCGCGTTGCGCGAGTAGTCCGAGAACGTCAGGAACGTGCCGCCGTAAGCGATGAAGCCCCCGTGCAGCACCATCCCGGTCAGCATCGCGCTCATGCCGAACTCGCGCACGCCGAAGTTGACGTGCCGTCCCGGCTTGAACTCGCGTCGGGTCGCCCGCAGCGAGCTCGCGCCCTGCCACTGCGTCAGGTTGCTGCCGGTGAGATCCGCGGAGCCGCCGATCAGCTCCGGCAGCGCCGGTCCCAGCAGATTCAGCGCGTTCTGCGAAGCCTTGCGGGTCGCGACTTTGTCGGCGCGAGTCACCGTTTCGGCCAGCAGCCGCTCGACGGTCGCCTCCCAGTCGCCCGGCAGCACGCCGCGCATGCGCCGCTCGAACTCGGCCGCCTCGGCCGGATAACGGCGCGCGTAGGCCGCGAAGCGGTCGTCCCATAACACCTGCCGCTCGGCGCCGGCACCGGTGGCGTCCCAGCTCGCGTAGACGTCGGCCGGGATCTCGAACGGCGGGTAATTCCAGGCCAGCGCCTTGCGTGCGCCGGCGACCTCGTCGGGACCCAGCGCCTCGCCGTGGCTTTTCGCGGTGCCGGCGCGCGTCGGCGCGCCCTTGCCGATCACCGTGCGGCACTGGATCAGCGTCGGCGCGAACGTGCGGCCGTCGGCACCGGCGCGACCGTCGACCGCCCACTCGCGCGCGAGCGCGATCGCGCGGTCGACCGCCCACACGTCGTGCCCGTCGATGCCGGCAATCACGTTCCAGCCATACGACTGGAACCGCAGCGCGACGTCGTCGGTGAACCAGTGCCGGACCTCGCCGTCGATCGAGATCCCGTTGTCGTCGTACAGCACGATCAGCCGCGACAGCCCGAGCGTGCCGGCGAGCGAGCAGGCCTCGTGCGAGACGCCCTCCATCAGGTCGCCGTCGCCGACGAACACGTAGGTGAAGTGGTCGACGATCGTCGCGTCGGGCCGGTTGAACTCCGCCGCGAGCAGCCGCTCCGCGAGCGCCATGCCGACCGCGTTCGCCAGGCCCTGGCCGAGCGGTCCGGTCGTCGTCTCCACGCCCGGGGTCACGCCGACCTCCGGATGGCCCGGCGTGCGGGAATGCAGCTGGCGGAACCGCCGCAGCTCGTCGATCGGCAGGTCGTAGCCGGTCAGATGAAGCAGCGCGTACAGCAGCATCGAGCCGTGCCCGTTGGACAGCACGAAGCGGTCGCGGTCGAACCAGTTCGGGTTCTGCGGGTTGTGCCGCAGATGCCGCGCCCACAGCGCGACGGCAATCTCGGCCATTCCCATCGGCATGCCGGGATGGCCGGAATTCGATTTCTCGACCGCATCCATCGCCAGCGCCCGGATCGCGTTGGCCATCCGCGCGATTTGCGCGCCGGAGCGTTCGCTGCCGCGCTCAGCCGATGCGGCCACCGGGTCGGAGATCGGGGAAGGCGCGGCGAGTTGGTTCATCAGGAGCGTGGTTGCGCGGCGGGGACAAGCGTGAGCCGACGATTTTACCCCAGCGCCCTGCGCGCCTGCCGCAAGGCGCTCGGTATAATCGCGCGCCACGATGACGCCGCGCCTGTACTTCGACGGGTCGCTCGCCGAGGCGGTGCAGGTCGAGCTCGACGATGCGGCCGCGCATCATGCGACGACCGTGCTGCGGTTGCGCAGCGACGACGAGATCGAGCTGTTCAACGGCGACGGCTGGCGCTACCGGGCCCGCCTGCAACTGCAGCGACGGGGGCGCGCCGGCGCGCGGATCGAACGACGCTACCGCGCCGACACCGACAGCGGCATCGACGTGCTGCTCGCGCAGGCCGTCGCGACCGCCGACAAGATGGATTGGGTGATCGAGAAAGCGGTCGAGCTCGGCGTCTCGGCGATCCAGCCGATCGCGGCGGCGCGCTCGCTCGCACGGCTGGACGCAGCCAGAGCCGAGCGGCGCCAGACGCACTGGCAGCGGGTGATCGTCGCCGCATGCATGCAGTGCGGGCGCGACCGGCTGCCGACGCTGAGCGCGGTGCAGCCGCTTGCGCCATGGCTGGCCGGCCGCGCGC